>CALVFH010000013.1 GCA_944326775.1 uncultured Parabacteroides sp. | reverse complement strand
TGATTATTGTGTTCTTCGTTTTACAGCTATAAGCGGGCGTTTCTATCATGATTTCTCATCAGAGGATTTTAGTATAGCATAAAACATAAAATAGCGTTTTTATCCTAACAATAGAAAAGATAAATGAAACAAAAATTCAATATTATAACAAGCACCTGCGTTCCGTTGCCATTGGAAAATGTAGATACCGACCAGATTATCCCAGCCCGCTTCTTGAAAGCGACAGATAAAGAGGGCTTCGGAGATAACCTTTTCCGCGACTGGCGGTATAATCCAGATGGTTCGCTGAATAAAGATTTCGTGCTGAACGATCCGACGTACAGCGGACAGATATTGGTGGCAGGTAAGAATTTCGGTTCGGGTTCGAGTCGCGAACATGCGGCATGGGCTATTGCCGGCTATGGTTTCCGTGTAGTCGTAAGCAGTTTCTTTGCCGATATCCATAAGAATAACGAGTTGAATAATTTTGTATTGCCCGTGGTAGTAAGTGAAGGATTCCTCAAAGAACTGTTCGATTCTATCTTTGCCAATCCAAAGACGGAAGTAGAGGTTAATCTTCCGGCGCAGACCATCACAAACAAAGCTACCGGACATAGCGAATCGTTCGAAATCAATGCTTACAAGAAACATTGTTTGATGAACGGGCTGGATGACGTGGATTTCCTGGTAGAGAACCGGGACAAGGTAGAAGCTTTTGAAGCAAAAAATAATTAGGAATATGATAGAAATAATGGATACAACCCTCCGCGACGGGGAACAGACTTCGGGCGTTTCGTTTGCAGCTCACGAGAAACTGGGTATTGCTCAAGTGTTGCTGAACGAGATGAAGGTCGATCGTATCGAAGTCGCTTCGGCCCGCGTATCGGAAGGAGAGTTTGAGGCTGTGCGTCGAGTGGCCCGCTGGGCGGAACGGACAGGCAATCTCGAGCGGCTGGAGGTTTTGGGGTTTGTGGACGGTGATGTATCTGTTAAATGGATTGAATCGGCAGGTTGCCGGGTAATTAACTTGTTGTGCAAGGGCTCGTACAAGCATGTGACGGCCCAATTACACAAGACTCCGGAAGAACATATCGCCGATATCCGGACAGTTATCCATGAAGCCCAAAAACGGAACATGAAGGTCAATCTTTATCTTGAAGATTGGTCGAACGGCATCCAAGCTTCGCCGGAATATGTTTTCCAGATGATGGATGCCTTGAAAGACGAGCCGGTGGAACATTTCATGCTCCCCGATACGCTGGGAATCTTGAATCCTTCCAATACCTATATATATTGCAAGCAGATGATCGAGCGTTATCCGGAGGTGCGTTTCGATTTCCATGCCCATAACGATTACGATCTGGCCGTGGGAAATGTTTTTTCGGCTATTCAGGCTGGAATCCGGGGTGTGCATACGACGGTCAACGGTTTGGGCGAGCGTGCAGGCAATGCTCCGTTGAGCAGCGTGCTGGCGGTCATCAAAGATCAGTTGAAGGAGAATACGCGCCTGCGGGAAGAGAAGATCAACCACGTGAGCCGCATGGTTGAGACCTATTCGGGCATCCGCATTCCGACGAACAAGCCGATTATCGGCGAGCATGTCTTCACGCAATGTGCCGGCGTCCATGCCGATGGCGACAGCAAGAGCAATTTGTATTACAACGACCTCTTGCCCGAGCGTTTCGGCCGTGTCCGCGAATATGCCTTGGGAAAAACGTCGGGCAAAGCCAATATCCGCAAGAATTTGGAGGCTTTGGGGATTGATTTGGACGAGTCGTCGATGCGCAAGGTGACGGAACGTATCATCGAACTGGGCGACAAGAAGGAAATGGTTACCCAGGAAGACCTTCCGTATATTATCAGCGATGTTTTGCATCACGATAACCTGGCGGAAGAGCAGAAAATACGTATCCTCAACTATTCGCTCTCGTTGGCGCAAGGTTTGCGGCCTGTGGCTACGCTGAAAATCGAAATCGACGGCGAGGCCTATGAGGAATCGGCCTCGGGCGACGGACAGTATGATGCTTTTGTCCGTGCCTTGCGCAAGATATATAGCGACCTGGGGCGTCCCTTCCCGATGTTGACCAATTATACGGTGTCTATCCCTCCTGGCGGACGTACGGATGCGTTTGTACAGACGGTAATCTCGTGGAATTATGCCGGCGTAAACTTCAAGACGCGCGGATTGGATGCCGACCAGACGGAAGCTGCCATCAAGGCTACCGTCAAGATGTTGAACAAAATAGAAAAATAAAACAAAGACGATATGGAGTTTAAAATAGCAGTGTTGCCAGGCGACGGCATCGGTCCCGAGATTTCTGTACAGGGCGTTGATGTCATGTCGGCTGTTTGTGAGAAATTCGGGCATAAGGTTACTTACGAATATGCCCTGTGTGGAGCCGATGCCATCGACAAAGTTGGCAACCCGTTCCCCGACGAGACGTTTGAGATTTGCAAAAATGCCGACGCGGTCTTGTTCTCGGCCGTCGGCGACCCGAAATATGACAACGACCCCACCGCCAAGGTCCGTCCCGAACAGGGATTGCTGGCCATGCGCAAAAAACTGGGCCTTTTCGCCAACATCCGTCCTGTCCAGACGTTCAAATGCTTGTTGCACAAGTCGCCGCTGCGTGCCGAACTGGTGGAAGGCGCCGATTTCCTCTGCATCCGCGAGCTGACGGGCGGAATGTATTTCGGCGAGAAATACCAGGACAACGAGATGGCCTACGACACGAACAAATATACCCGTCCGGAGATTGAACGCATCCTGAAAGTGGCTTTCGAATATGCCATGAAGCGCCGCAAGCATCTGACGGTGGTCGATAAGGCCAACGTCCTGGCTTCTTCCCGCCTGTGGAGGCAGATTGCACAGGAAATGGCCCCGTCTTACCCCGAAGTCCGCACCGATTACATGTTCGTGGACAACGCTGCGATGCGAATGATTCAGGAACCGACCTTCTTCGACGTGATGGTGACGGAAAATACCTTTGGCGACATCCTCACCGACGAAGGTTCGTGCATCAGCGGCTCGATGGGCTTGCTCCCGTCGGCATCTACGGGTGAAAGTACCCCCGTTTTCGAGCCGATACATGGTTCCTGGCCGCAAGCGAAGGGAAAAAACATCGCGAATCCGCTGGCGCAGATTCTTTCGGTGGCCATGCTGTTCGAGCATTTCGATTGCAAGGCCGAAGGTGCCTTGATTCGCCGTGCGGTCGATGCTTCGCTGGATGCTTGTGTGCGTACGCCGGAAATCCAGGTGGAAGGCGGCGCCAGCTACGGCACGAAAGAGGTCGGCGCATGGATCGTCGAGTATATCCGCAAGGCGTAATTAGACTTTATCTATCTTGATCCGGTGGTTTTGGCTTCCTTGCAACTTTACAAGGAGCCGGAACCGCCGGTTTTTATTTTCTCGTAAAGTTACGAGAAGCCAGATACGGCGTATCTAGTCATTTGTAAAGTTACGAGAAGCCAGATACGGCGTATCTAGTCATTTGTAAAGTTACGAGAAGCCAGATACGGCGTATCTAATCATTTGTAAAGTTACGAGAAGCCAGATACGGCGTATCTGGTCATTTGTAAAGTTACGAGAAGCTAGATACGGCGTATCTGGTCATTTGTAAAGTTACGAGAAACTTTTTGCAGCCGTTCCGGCTTACTTTTCAACTTCAATATGCTTGATAAACTTGGCGGGAACCCCTCCGACAACCGTATTGGCGGCAACATCTTTCGTTACGACGGCTCCGGCAGCCACGACGGCGTTGTCGCCGATGGTCACGCCCTGCAAAATGGTTGCGTTCGAGCCTACCCAGACGTTTTTGCCCAGTACGATGGGCTTCGGATAGCAAGTTTGCCGGTCTTCAGGGGCAAAACCGTGGTTGAGGGTGGCGAAGACGACGCCGTGGCCTATCAGGCAACCGTCGCCGAGGGTTACGCCCCCGTGGTCTTGGAAATGGCAACAGGCGTTGACGAAGACGTTCTCGCCGACGGTCGTGTTTTTCCCGAAATCGGTGTAGAACGGGGGGAAGCAACGGAAAGTCGGGGGGACGGGCTTCCCGAACAGCTCTGAAAACAGCTCTCGCAACTCTTCTTGCGAGTGGTAAGCCGCGTTGATGCGGAAAGTTACTTTGCGGGCTTCGTCGCTCATCCGGTTCATGAATTCCGGGATTCCCGGAGCATTGAGCGGCCGGCCTGTCTTGACGTAATCTAAAAATTCTGGTAATGTCATCGTATGTTTTTTTGATTGCGGCAAAAGTAGGGAAACCGGCCAGATTTTTCCGTACCCGAATTACGGATTTTTCAAATAGAAAAGATTTTTGTAATTTTGCCCAGCATGATTTTGATATGCCGAGAAGAATTAATACCCAATAAAATACGAACAAAATGAAAAAGATTCTGACCTTTGCGGCAGCGGCGGTCCTGCTGGCTGCCTGTAGCGAAAAACCCGGCTATACGATTACCGGAAAAGTGAACGGAAACGCCGAATTGAACGGGCAATACGTTTATTTATATACGTATGGGAAAACGGATGCCGCCCCGCTGGACAGCGCCTTGGTGGAAAACGGTGTTTTTACCCTGAAAGGGACTCAGGAGGTGCCGGCCTTGCGCACGATTTGTTTCGCGGCGGATGTGGTGGAGCCTGAACGGGCCTTGTCGGGAGATACCAGCCCTTACACCGCCGTGTTTGTCCTGGAAAACGGGAATCTGAATGTGGCGTTGGGCGATGAAATAACCGATGTGACGGGTACGCCCGAGAACGACAAGCTGCAGAAGTTCCGCGAGGAAATCCGCGCGATGCGGGCAGAGCAGTCGAACCTGGAGGAGGATTTGAAAGCCGAGGATGAGGCCGTGCGCCGTGCGGCGGAAACCAAATACGATGAGATAGACCATCAGATTGTGGATAAGGCGGCCGCCTACATTGAAGCCAACGTCGATAACCTGACGGCAGCCAAATTGTTCTATGATTTCCGCTACGATTTGGGTGAAGACCAGCAGAATGCGATTGTGGCAAAGGCCGGCGACGCGTTCAAACAGGTTCCGGGAGTTCCCGAGATGATCCAGCACCTGGAAGTTTTGAAGAAAGTGGCCGTCGGACAGAAATTCACCGATTTCGAGATGGCTGATGCAAATGGAAAGATGCATAAACTGTCGGAATTTGTGGGCAACGGGAAAAATATTGTCCTGATTGATTTCTGGGCGAGCTGGTGCCCTCCTTGCCGACGCGATATGCCGAACTTGGTGGATACGTACAAACAATACAAGAACAAAGGTTTCGAGATTGTAGGCATTTCGCTGGACAGCAAGAAGGAAGCTTGGGAGAAAGGAATCAAGGATTTGAATATCACCTGGCCTCAACTCTCCGACCTGACCGGCTGGAACAATGGCGGAGCCAAACTCTACGGAGTAAACAGCATCCCGCATACCGTATTGGTCGATAAAGACGGGACAATCATCGCAAAAGGCTTGCACGGAAAGGAAGTAGCCGCCAAATTAGGCGAAATGCTGAAATAAATTCCATTTATCCCTGCATTACCTCTTGCAGGGATAAATTTATAATTTTACCTTTGTAGGGTCTTAAAAGAAACAGCTTACATAAATAGCAGAAGTTTTTATTTTATTATCATTAATATAATAAATTAGCGATTATGATTTATTCACAAGAAGTACAGCACATGTGTGTTGTTAAAAAGGGCGCTAACCACCCTTGCGCTCCGATTCCAGAAGAAGGAAAATGGGTTAGAGCAACTCAGATTACTGACATCTCAGGTTTGACTCACGGTATCGGTTGGTGTGCTCCGAAGCAGGGTGCTTGCAAACTGACGCTGAACATTAAAGAGGGTATCATTCAGGAAGCATTGGTTGAAACAATCGGTTGCTCAGGTATGACACACTCTGCCGCAATGGCTTCAGAAATCTTGCCGGGCAAAACTTTGCTGGAAGCATTGAATACCGACTTGGTATGTGATGCAATCAATACGGCTATGCGCGAATTGTTCCTCCAGATCGTTTACGGTCGTTCTCAGTCTGCTTTCTCGGAAGGCGGTTTGGTAATCGGCGCTTCTTTGGAAGACTTGGGTAAAGGTTTGCGCAGCCAGGTAGGTACAATGTTCGGTACCTTGGCTAAAGGTACTCGCTATCTGGAAATGGCTGAAGGCTATTGTACTCGCATGGCTTTGGATGCTAACGATGAAGTTATCGGTTACGAATTCGTTCATCTGGGCAAATTTATGGATATGGTTAAGAAGGGTATGGATGCCAACGAAGCTTTGGAAAAAGCAAAAGGCTCTTATGGCCGCTTCAAAGACGCAGTAAAATATATCGATCCTCGTAATGAATAAGAAAACACTGACACGCATCCTCATCGGGTTGATTATTATTGTGGCGGTAGGTACGGTGATTACTTACTTCACGATGCAAGAAGAGAAGCCTTGGCTGGCGTTCTATATTGCTTGTTGTGGCGGCGTGCTTGTTTTCAATTTTCTCATTTCATTATTCCTCGTAAACAAGAATTTTAAAAAGTAAAAAACTATGGCTTTATTTGAAAGTTACGACCGCAGAATCGATCATATTAATGCGGTTTTGAAAGAATATGGTATCAACGGCATCGAAGACGCAAAAGAAATCTGCGCTGCGAAAGGCCTTGACCCTTATACAATGTGTAAAGAAACTCAGCCTATCTGCTTCGAAAACGCATGTTGGGCTTATGTAGTGGGTGCTGCTATCGCCATCAAGAAAGGATGCACAAACGCTGCTGATGCTGCTGAAGCTATCGGTATCGGTCTGCAAGCTTTCTGTATCAAAGGTTCTGTTGCCGACGACCGTAAGGTTGGTCTTGGTCATGGTAACCTGGCTGCCCGTTTGCTCCGTGAAGAAACAAAATGTTTTGCATTCCTGGCAGGTCACGAGTCGTTTGCTGCTGCTGAAGGTGCTATCAAGATTGCTGAAATGGCAAACAAAGTACGTAAGACTCCGCTTCGTGTTATCTTGAATGGTCTGGGTAAGGATGCCGCCAAGATTATTTCTCGTATCAATGGCTTTACTTATGTTCAGACTCAATTCGATTACATGACAGGCGAAGTGAATGTAGTGGAAGAAATTCCTTATTCAGACGGTCTGCGTGCAAAAGTAAAATGCTACGGTGCCGATGACGTTCGCGAAGGTGTGGCTATCATGTGGAAAGAAGATGTAGATGTATCTATTACGGGTAACTCTACGAACCCGACTCGTTTCCAGCATCCGGTAGCAGGTACTTATAAGAAAGAACGTGTATTGGCTGGCAAGCCTTACTTCTCTGTAGCTTCCGGTGGTGGTACGGGACGTACTTTGCATCCGGATAATATGGCTGCCGGTCCTGCTTCATACGGTATGACGGATACAATGGGTCGTATGCACTCTGATGCTCAGTTTGCCGGTTCTTCTTCTGTTCCTGCTCACGTAGAAATGATGGGCTTCCTGGGAATGGGTAACAACCCGATGGTTGGTGCTACCGTTGCAGTAGCTGTGGCTATCGAAGAAGCAATGAAGAAGTAATAGTTGTAATTAAGTCATATGGAAACTCCTGTAGTCTTCGGATTGCAGGAGTTTTTTTGTGTCCGGCGGTTCCCTTTTGCAAAATCCCGGGTATTTTTTCCGTCTTTTTTCTGATTTGTAGAAAAAAGGAATAGCTCTGCCGTGTTCTGGCATCTTGCCTATGTTACTTTGTGGCATAAATCATAAGCGATATGGAAAAGACATCAATTCAGTTAATCAAGGCAGTTGCAACAAAGTTGCGCGACTCCAAGTTGAAAGGTTTGGGTAGTAAGATGATTACGTCCTGCCTGGAGGAGCTTCAGCATTCGTTGGATTTGGAAAACCGGGCCGAGGCGCTCATCTTCACGGCTCTGTTTGACCGCAGTTGTTCCGGCCGTTGGAGCGATCTCGATGATATAGCTTCTTATTTCGGTTGTTCTCAACTGGAGATCATGGAGTATGTCTATTCTCTTAAATCTCTGTTGAAAAGGGGAATGGTCGTGCAGAGCAGGTCGAGGGAATGCCAGCTCGCACACCAGAATTTCATGGTATCCAATTATGTGATCGAGTGTATCTTGGAAAACCGGAAGCTCGAATCTCGCAAGGCTCAGCTTTTGGAGAAGGAGTTTGACCAATACGACTTCTGCAAGTCGGTGGATAGCCAGATCCAGGACTCGGATATGACGGCGGAATCACTTCTGCAATACGTCGAGTCGCTGGAACACGAGCAGGCGGAAATCCGTATGGTAAAGGAGGTGACAGCCCTTGTCCCTCAGCTCTCAGCCCGTGCGCTGTTCTATGAAGTCTGCTATGACTTCTTCGAGCGCGACGGGGAAGGCCGTTCCGATCTGAATTCGACTTTGCGGGATATGTACGAAGCCTACGGCGTCCGTTTCCGGGAACGGAAGGCTTTGCTGGACGGGACGCATCCCTTGATTCAGACCAATCTGGTAGAGCTGACCGGCGACAAGGAGTATATTGTGCTGACGGTATCGGGCCGGAAGCTTTTCTTAGGCGCGGACTTCGAGGCTTTCGGCAAACAGTATTCCGGACTTGACCGCTATTCTTTTGCCCGCGAGGTGACAGACTACATTCACAGTTCAGATTATGATGTGAAGAATTCGGCTGTCATGAAACGCCTGGCTGAGAAAATCCGTCTGATGGAGGAATCGAACCGGGAGCTGACATGTCTCTCGAAAGTCCGGGAGCTCATTCCGGAAGAAGACTTCAGAGCGTTGTTTTATATCGCTTGCAACGCCTGCTTGAATGGGAGCGGGGTCAGCCTTTCCGGTGAATTATGTACCTTGTATCCCATCAAGGAGCGGCAGACCAACCTCAAATCGTTTAAGGAGCGAACCCACAAGTTGCAGCAGCTCGACTTGGTGGAAGTCTTCAACAAAAGCTCCCTTTGGGGGGAATACACGGCACTCCAGCTGACCAATAAGGGCAAGGAACTGTATTTTGAAGAAGATGCCGAGTTGTTTGTGGAAAAGATCGACCCGAAAGAGCTTATCCCCGCCTCAGGCATCAAGGAGAAGAACCTGTTCTTTTCGGAAGCGGAGCAGGTGCAGTTGTCGCTGGTCGAGAATGCTCTCCAGGAAGCAAACTACCAGTCTCTGGTGTCCCGCCTCGAGGCGAAAGGGTTGTCGAAAGGAATCGCCATCCTGCTTTACGGCGCTCCGGGCACCGGCAAAACCGAGTCTGTCCTGCAGTGGGCGCGGAAAAGCGGGCGCGACGTTATCCACGTCGATATCAGCAGTGCCAAAAGCATGTGGTATGGCGAGAGCGAGAAAATCGTCAAAGGCATCTTCGAACGCTACAAACGGTTGTGCCGCCGTTCCCCGCTCAAGCCTATCCTGCTTTTCAACGAGGCCGATGCCATCTTCTCGAAGCGCCGCAACATCGCAAACGGACGGAGCACCGACCAGACAGAAAATACCATCCAGAACATCATCCTGGAAGAGATGGAGACGCTGGACGGCATCCTCATCGCGACAACCAACCTCGCCGACAACCTCGACAAAGCCTTCGAGCGCCGTTTCCTCTTCAAAATCTGTTTCGCCAAGCCGTCTGCCGAGACCAAGTGCCGGATATGGCTCGACAAGCTCTCCGGTCTTTCCGAGGCCGAGGCGGGGACGCTGGCTGCGAAATTCGATTTCAGCGGCGGCGAGATCGACAACATCGTCCGCAAGCTAACCCTGATGGAAGTGATTGAAGGCCAGGTCCCGCCATTTGCGTCTATCCTCCAGCTTTGCGAAGAGGAAAAGATTGGCCGCCAGCATACGCCCATCGGTTTCAAACGGTAAAATAGCCTGGTTAGTAGGCTATTTTATCGGTCTTGCTTTCCCAATCCTGGAAGGCTTTGATGGCCTCTTCCGGCAAAAGCACCTCTGATTTCAGCCGCCGTTCCTCGGGTTTCAGGTCCAGTTCTTCGTAGATGAACGCATCGTCGAAACCGATGGCGGCCGCATCGTTCTTGTTGTTCCCGTAGTACATGCGGTCGAGGTGGGCCCAATAGATGGCGCCCAGGCACATCGGACAAGGCTCGCAGGACGTGAAAATCTCGCATCCGCTCAAGTCGAAGGTGCCCAGTTTCTGGCCGGCCGCCCGGATGGCGCTGATTTCGGCATGGGCCGTGGGGTCGTGCTCGGCGGTAACCCGGTTGGTACCTACGGCGATAATTTCTCCGTTGCGGGCGATGACGGCGCCGAACGGACCTCCGCCTTCCGCTACATTGCGGACAGACAGTTCGATAGCTTTACGCATCAATTCTTCTTTTGTCATATTCTGGGTTTCTTTTACAGGGTTGATCATACTTTCGTTGTAGTTGAGCCGGACTCCGAAGTCGCTCACGACCAAATCGAGGTTGAGGCTCGGCCGTTCGGGTTTCACGCCCTTGCGCTTGCCCGACAGGATGTCCGCGCAGAGGGTGGCGATGTCTTTCACGCGCTGCGGCGTTTCCAGATTCATGCCGAAATAGTGGCCGGGGTATAACACCGTTATCCCGTTTTCCTGCATATAGCGGCTCATCCGGTGGCAGGTATTCATCACGGTTGCCACGTCGGTGAATATAAGCAGATTGCCCGAGCCGAAGGCATCGCCGCTAAAGCCGTATTTCTTTTCCTTGTCGATGAAGGTCGTCGAGCCGGGTGTATGCCCCGGGGTGAAAACCACTTCGATTGTCCGCCCTCCGAGGTCGATCGTTTCGCCGTCTTTCAGGAAGCGCAGCTCACCCGTGTAGTCCGGCATGATTCCGGGGATGTTCACGGTATCGGCCGCATTGAGGTAGAGGCAGGGAAATTCGTGGATGGCCGAACCGGTGTGGTCGGGGTGCACGTGGGTGGCAATCAGCGTGACCGGTTTCGAGGTGATGCCTTCCACAATCTTTTTCAGTCCGGGGATTTTGGTTCCGGCGTCGAGCAGGATAGCCCTGTCGTTTCCTTCAATCAGGTAGAGGCTCTCGTTGGCCATCAGGTGGCCGTTGCCCTCCCAGGTGTGTTCGTCGATTTGCCGGAAGACGACATCGCTGTTTCTGAACACTTCTTTTTCCCGGTAGGTGCCTTCGTTGGGCCCTTGCGACCAGACTGTCAGGCTGATGGCAACCAGGAACATTGCTGTAAAAAACTTTCTCATCGGTATAGCTATTTATAATTGTAATTTGTCGTTTTGAGGGGTGCTCGCCCCACGAGCGTCTCGGTCACTGCCCCACGAGTGTGGGGGTGACTGCCCCACGAGCGTCTCGGTCGTCGCCCCACGAGCGTGGTGGTCATTGCCCCACGAGTGTGGGGGACATTGCCCCACGAGCGTGGGGGCATAGAGTAACGAGCGTTACTGTCGTTGAGTAACGAGCGTTACGGTCGCAGAGTAACGGGCGTTACGGTCACAGAGTAACGAGCGTTGCTGTCACGGAGTAACGAGCGTTACGGTGTGTGCCACGAAAACGGGGCAGGTATCCGGTCATTTCTCACCCCAGTTCTGCGAGGAATGGGTAGAGGGGTTGGGCAGGTCGGAGATCCCCATGCTTTTCATCTTGTTATATAATGTCTTCCGGTCGATACCGAGAAGTTGTGATGCTTTGGTGCGGTTATTTCCACAGGCTGCCAATGCCTTGAGGATAAGCTCTTTTTCGTGATTCTCATCTTTCAGTTGGATGATGTTGGCAGGAATCGGGTGCGAAGTTTCGGTCAGCTCCTCCGGCAATTCCTTGCGGGTGATATAGCGTCCGCTGGCCAGCAGTGTGGCGTAGCGGATGACGTTTTTCATCTGCCTCAGATTGCCGGGCCAGGAGTAGGATTGGAAGATATGAATGGTGTCGGTATCGAAACCGATGATTTCCTTTTGCAGTTCGGCGTTGGCCATGTCGAGGAAATGATTGGCAAAGAGCATCAGGTCGTCCTTGCGTTCTTTCAAGTCCGGGATGCGGATGGTAAACTCGTTGATGCGGTGGTAGAGGTCTTCCCGGAAATCGCCTTTTTCGATGGCCTGGCGCAGGTTCTCGTTGGTGGCAGAGACCAGGCGCACGTTGATGGCAATCTCCTTGTTGCTTCCGATGGGGCGAACCTTGCGTTCCTGCAGGGCGCGGAGCAGCTGCACCTGCACTTCGTAGGTCAGGTTTCCGATTTCGTCGAGGAAGAGGGTGCCGCCCTGGGCAGCGACGAATGCGCCGGTCTTGTCGTTGATGGCGCCCGTAAACGAGCCTTTGATGTGCCCGAAAAACTCGGAGGCGGCGAGGTCTTTGGGGATGGCCCCGCAATCGACAGCCACGAAGGGGGCGTTTTTCCGCGTGCTCTGCTCGTGGATGCGGCGGGCGATGTATTCCTTGCCCGTCCCGCTCGAGCCTTGGATGAGCACGGCCATGTCGGTCGGGGCAACGAGGCGCACGTGTTCATAGAGGATACGCGCTTCCTGGCTTTTCCCTTCAATGTAAGGATTGGTGATTATCGGTTGGCTGGAAGGGGCTGCCGACGGTTTGGCTGCCGGAGCTTCGGCTTGTTCCTTGGGAGTCTTGAGCAACTCTTTTATCTTTCGCAACAGGTCTTCCGGGTTGATGGGTTTGGCGATGTAATCGGCTGCTCCCCATTTCATGGCCTGTACGGCGGTTTGGATTTCCGCGTAGCCGGTCATCATGATGAGGGGGATATCCATCCCTTGTTCTTTAAGCCATTTCAGCAGGTTCATGCCGTCTTCATCGGGCAACCGCAGGTCTGAGAGGATTAAGTCAACCGGCGACTTGCTGAGCTGTTGTTTGGCGTCAGCGACAGAGGAAACCGCGTGGGTCTGAAAGCCTTTTTTCCCTAACCAGGTTGTCAGCATTAAGGAGTAAGTCAAATCATCTTCGACGATTAAG
Source organism: uncultured Parabacteroides sp. (assembly GCA_944326775.1). GTDB lineage: Bacteria > Bacteroidota > Bacteroidia > Bacteroidales > Tannerellaceae > Parabacteroides. The sequence continues at coordinate 22,631 of CALVFH010000013.1, read as the reverse complement.
ATAGAAGAGGGCATGAGAAATGAATTAGGTTACGAGTTTCAAATAATGGATATAAGTCTGTGTGTATCGTTTGAGTTATGAGTTATGAATTACGAAGCCGTAATTCATAACTCATAACTGATTATTTCTGCAAATTGAGTCCGACGGTAATTTCAGATGTGTTGTTGATTACCTCTACAATCTGCGGCATCAGAGCCGTGGCCAATGTCTGCATGTCGGCAGGAATCTCTGCGAGGATGGCATTGGTGATGGTCTCGTTGTTGGCGATGAAGCTCAGGATCGGGAGCAGCAGGTCTTTGTCAGCATACACTTCTGCATTCGTGCCGTCAACGGTGTATTTGACGGGAACACCTTCAGACAGGTAGGGCAAGAACTCGGCAATGTCGAGGATGGTAGAGATAGCGCCGGCCTTGGTCTGGGTAACCTGCAACAGCATGGGGATGTTCAGCTGGACGTACATCTGTCCGTCTTTCATATAATACTGGGCGATGTTCAGCGGAGAATCTACCCAGGCACCGTCTTCTTTGTAATTGGCTACGATGTTGCCGTCGTTACCGAAAGAGATGGTTTGCAAGGCTTCCGTAATCATGGAGTTGACCAAGAGAGGCACCATGCTTGAGAGTTGGGTGGTGCTGAATTCGCCCATGTCCGGAATGGTGATGTTGGTGGTAGATTCCCAAGTCATGGAGAGAACCTGGCTTTGGTTCAGGTTCCAGGTACCCTGCATTTCGTCTTCGGGCATGACGACATTGTCGATGTTCAGCGTCAGCATTCCGTTCTGGACTTCACCGCTGTATTCTGCTGTTCTGCCGTTCTGGGAATCCGAACCTTCGAAGGTGTATTTCTCCCCGTCTTTGGTCAGCGTAACGTTCGAGATGGTGGTTGTCAGTTCACCGGGGAATACTCCGGGACTCATGCTCAGGTCGGGGATAAGGGCTGCTTTCGTAGATAATACGCTGGAGAGCAGGCTGGTGATGTCGAAATTCCCTTCGAGGGTCAGTGTCGCGGTTTCACCGTCGGTGGTTTCAAACTTCACGCTCTTGCCGGGCATGGCACTACCGCTGTAGGTCAGAGACAGCGTCTCATCGGTGTAAGTGGCATTGACATCCAATACTCCTTCTTCTTCAGTCGGTGTGTCCGTGGTTGGCGGAGTTACCGTAGATTCTTCGTCGTCTCCACAAGCCGTGAAGCCGAAACAAAGCGCACATGAAAGTGCAGCTAAATAAAGTACGTTCTTTTTCATGATGTTTTTGTTAATGAGATTTATGCGTAATAATATCCAATACTAATTTGTCGGTTTCTTCCATCCCTTCCGATCCAATGGAGGTCAGGTTGTGGATAGAACGGTCAACATCGTCATCAATAATACCTTCGGCCGAGGTGACTACCTTATTTTCCATGGCCATCATGGCAGAGAGCATGGCTGTCGAAACGCCGCTGGCCACTTTCATGGCGCAACTGGGCTTGGCACCGTCGCAGATCATGCCGGTGATGTTGCCAATCATGTTTTTGATGGCGTATGACATCTGTTGCCGGTTTCCTCCCATCAGCCAGGTGATGCCGCAGCTTGCTCCCGTTGCAGCAATCACGCATCCGCAAAGCGCCGATAACCTGCCGAGACTTTGTTTCATGTAGATAACCATCAGATGGCTTAACATCAGGGCTCGGATCAGCTGTTCTTCGGTGGCATGGATGTCTTCGGCAAAAGAAACGACCGGGAGTGTGGCGGCAATGCCTTGGTTGCCACTGCCGGAATTGCTCATCACGGGAATCATGGCCCCATCCATTCGTGCGTCGCAGGCCGCGGCCGTCAGCATGAGCATATGAGTGAATGAAGAGTTGCCCATGTAGCGTTGGCCTATTGAACCGCTGATGGTTTTGCTCACCGTATGTCCGAAGTTTCCTTTCGCGGATGCGATGGCGGCTTTTTTGTTGATTTCCGCTGTTTCCAAGATAAACCGGATTTCGTCGAGCGGACTTTCAAGGGCGAAGTCGCAGACGTTTTGGAAGGAAAGGGTTACATCCGGTGTTTTGTTCGTATCTGTTTGGCATGCAGTTTCTGCACGTTCATCTTTAAGTACTTGTCCGTTTCGCTCGATATAGATAATGTGGGTGTGTTCGTGGCAGATGATGACTTTTGCCTGGTTATTTCCTGCTGTAGCAATGATTTCGATATAAAGTTTATCGACATTTTCTTTTAAAGCGATATGGATACTTTTGTTGTTGACCATCGTTTTCCCTTCGGCCAGGGCTTCGGGGGTAAGGTCGCGCAAGACTTCCAGTCCATATTCAGATTTCCCTATTCCTGCGCCGAGTGCGATGGCTATTGGCAGGCCAACCATTCCTGTCCCGGGGATTCCTACGCCCATGGCATTTTTCAGAATATTGGCGCTTAGGAATGCTTCTATCTTTTCCGGTTTGCTTCCTAATGTTTCGGCGGCTTTGGCCGATGCTAATGCAACGGCAATGGGTTCAGTGCATCCGATAGCGGGAATTACTTCCCGATGTATCAGCTGTATGATTTGTTTTCGTGTTGATTTATCCATTGATTAATTGGTTGTATTAATAGGTAGGCAAAGATACGTTTTTTTCTGTTTGGTTATTCTTTTTCTGTTTTAATTCTCAGCGGTACCTTTACCCTTACGGTGTCGGTATTGAGGAAATAGAGTCGGGGATAGAGTATGTCGAGGGCGCGTAGGTCTATTCCGGCGGGTACTTCCTCGATACGTACTTGTGTCAGTCCGCGTTTATGGAATTTGAGTTGGCGGGCAGCTGCTTCGGAAAGGTCTATCAGGCGATTGCGGCGGTGCGGACCCCGGTCGGTAACGCGGACGACAACCCGGCGCATATTGGCCAGGTTGGTAACCAGGAGATAAGTCCCGAAAGGATAGGTGCGATGGGCGGCAGTTAGTTCGTTCTTGTCATGCCGTTCGCCGCTGGCGGTTAGTTTTCCATGAAAGCGATGGTGATAATACGAGGCTAAACCGATTTCCTGCGCGTTGAGTGAAAAGAACCACGCGAAAAGGGAAAGCATAAGTAAAAACGAGAGTCGTGTTGTCTTTTTCATGATAGGATTTCTTTTTGTGTAAACGGATAGTGCAAAGATACAAATATTCTTTTTAACCGTAATTTGCAGATTCGGATTATAAAACCTACATTTGCTTCTCATTAACACAAACAACCAAAATATTTTTATTCCATGAAGACAAACAGACGAGATTTCCTCAAAACACTGGGAGGAATTGCGGCGTTTACCATCATTCCCAGACATGTGTTGGGAAAGGGTTTTATTGCGCCGAGCGATCAATTGACGAAAGGTATCATCGGAACAGGCGGTATGGGTCGTGGGCATCTGAACTACGGTGGAACACGCCTGGTTGCAGTCTGCGACGTGGACGCAAATCATTTGGAATTAGGCAAGGCTTTGGTGAAAGAGAAGATTGCGGCATATCACGATTTCCGCGACTTGATTTTAGACCCGAATGTGGATATTGTACATATTGCAACACCTCCGCATTGGCATGGCATCATGTCGGTAGAAGCGGCCAAAGCTGGCAAGGATATCTGGTGTGAGAAACCGATGACACGTACTATCGGTGAAGGCAAGCGTGTCATGGAGGCAATGAAACAATACGGACGCATTTTCCGCTTGAATACCTGGTTCCGGTTTACCGATACGTTTTATGGGTTGGGTACGCCGGTGAAGCCGTTGAAAAAGCTGGTGCAGAGCGGGCTTCTCGGTTGGCCATTGAAGGTGACAATCAGCAAGCATACCGGATTTGACTGGAAATTCTACTGGGTGGGCAAGGAGTATCTGGAGCCTCAGCCCGTTCCGAAAGAACTCGATTATAATATGTGGCTTGGCCCGGCTCCGCTGAAACCTTATAATGCTCACCGTGTACATCAGACATTCCGTGGATATTGGGATTATGACGGAGGAGGATTAGGAGATATGGGACAACATTATATTGACCCGGTACAGTATTTCCTGGGTAAAGATGAAACCAGCCCGGTTAAGGTGGAAGTGGATGCACCGCAGCAACATCCTGATGCTGTTGGAACATGGCGGTCTATTACTTATACCTATGAGGATGGTTGCCAGATTGTTCTTTGGGGTGGCGATTTCGGTGATCCGAATACTCCTTATATTTCTGGTCCGAAAGGAAATGTGTATAAGAATTTCGTATGCGACATTCCTGACTGGGAGAAGAAATTGGCTGAATACCCCGACCCGGAACCTCAGGAGACGGACTTTATGAAATGTGTAAGGACGCGTCAGCCTTTTGCTCTGAATGAACGCAATGGTTTCCGTTCGGCAACTATTGTTAATATGGGGGCTGTTGCTTTGCGTTTGAATCGTACGTTGCATTTCGACCCGGTGAAGCTGGAGTTTATCGATGATGAGGCGGCGAACCGCTTGCTCGATCAGCCGATGCGTGCGCCATGGAATATTAAGGAGAGAGAAAAATAAAAAAGGAAGAATTTGAAAGAATAATCTTATGAAAAAGTTATATATGACCGTCGGTGCTTTGCTGTTTTGCGGAAGCATATTGATGGCACAAACTCCGCAGAACCGGACTTCGAAAACTTTGGTAGCAGATGTGTTGGCGCAGATGCCGGCTCAGGAGCAAGAGAATTATAATACGTTGATAGGACAACTGAGTGAAGGGGGGGCTGCTGCTGTCTTAAACTTGGTGAGTAAAATAAATGCGCCGGGAAAGGGTAGTAATGCTGCAGTGGATTATGCATTGAGTGGATTGAGCCATTATGTGATGGCGAAAGGTGAAGAAAGTGCTCGCCAGAGTGTTTCGGAGGCTTATTGCAAAGCTCTTTCCGAAGTAAGCGAACCTGAAACGCAGGCTTTCCTGATCCGCCAGCTTCAGCTTGTCGGTAAGCAGGAAGCGGTGGAAACGCTTGCAGGTTATTTGCATGATCCGAAGTTGAGTGGACCGGCAGCCCGTGCGTTGGCTTCCAACGGTACTCCTGAAGCCGGTGAGGCTCTTCGGGCTGCATTGTTGGTGCGGATGGGTACGCCGGAAACTCAGAAAAATATCATTGAGGCTATTGCGGAAGCCCAAGTGGACGGGACAGAACCAATCTTGCTCCCGATGCTGAATACAGCAGATGCAGACATGAAGAAAGTCTTGTTATATGCTTTAAGTCAGGTGGGTTCTGAAGCTTCGCTGGAGGCTTTGGAAAATGCGGCTGCCGCAGCCGGATATACCATGGAGCCGACAGGAGCGAATGAGGCTTATATCGCGTTGATCAAGCGTATTGCTGCCAATGGTGATGTGAAGACGGCTGAGAAGGCTGCAAATGCATTGATGAAGAAAGCTACTAAGGCTGGTCAGACTCAGAGTCGGGATGCTGCTCTTGAAATTTTGCTTTCTCTGGCAGAGAATAAGGAAGAGGCTACGAAGAAAGTACTGAAAGCATTGAAAGACGATAGTAAGGAATATCGGAATGCAGCGTTGAATTATGCATCAGCTTTTGTTGATGAGGCCGCCTATATTGAATTGGTAAAAGCTATGGATAAGGCGAAAACTGAGCCTAAAATCGATATCTTGAACTGGTTGGGTCGTGAATGTAAGGATTCACAGAAACGCGAAATACTGAAAAAGTTGATGATCCGTTTTGATCTTCCGGCAAAAACGGTTTTGCTCAACCAGATAGGAGAAGATTATGCGGTGACGGAAGCTGCGGTGTGGGCTTTGGTGCGTATTGGCGATGTTTCCGTTATTCCGGATTTGGCAAAGCTCTTGGAAAGTCCGGATAAGAATCGTGTTCTTTTAGGGCAAGATGCACTGGCCGTTTTCCAGGGGAACATTTCGGATGCTGTAGTGAATGCTATCAATAAGGCTCCTGCAGCCGGTAAGGTGGCAGGCATTGAATTGTTGGCCATGCGTAGAGACGATACGAAAATAAATACAGTGTTGGAGCAGACGAAATCTTCCGATAAGGAGGTGAAGACGGCCGCGTATCAGGCTTTGAAATCGTTAGCGACGGCGCAGGATTTTACACAGCTTTGCGGAATGTTAGAAAGTGTTGATGCGGAGTATCGGAAACCTATGCAGGATGCGGTTGCAATGGCTGTTCTCAATATGCCTGAAGGGGAGCGGGTTTCAACCTTGAAACGTCGGATGTTGCAGGCCGGTATCGACAAGGCTGGTTTGTACTATGAGGTATTGGCGGCTACAGGAGCTCCGGAAGCTTTCGATATGATTCAGGAAGGATTGGGGAATAGTCGGTCGAATATCAAGGAGGCGGCTATTGCTGCATTGTTGAATTGGAAAGGTATTGAGGCTGCGGAACCTTTGTATGCAATTTGTAAGGCTTCGACTTCAGATGCATTGTTCGATAAGGCGTTGAATCGTTATGTGGAACTGGTTGCTTCTTCTGTATTGACTCCGGAAAATCGTCTTTTGAGTTTGCGGAAGATGATGGAGATTGCTAAAACTCCGAAACAGAAAGTGGCTATTCTGAGTCAGATTCAGCAGACGGGTACTTTCCTGGCTTTGATGTATGCATCAGAATTTCTGGATGATAGTGATGCTTCTGTTCGTTCTGCTGCAACTTATGCGGTATGGAACATTGCCCGCGATCATAAGGAATATGCCGGAAAGAATGTGAAAGCTATTCTGAATCGTGTCCTTTCGATGTTTGACGGTCCGGATGCCCGCTATGATCGTGACGCTTTGCAGCAGTATCTGGCTGCACTGCCTGATGAGGAAGGCTTTGTTTCTATGTTTAATGGGAAGGATTTGACGGGCTGGAAAGGACTGGTGGAAAATCCGATTGCCCGTGCGAAAATGAAACCGGCACAATTGGCCAAAGCGCAAGAGAAGGCAGACGAACAGATGCGTAAGGACTGGAAAGTGGAAGATGGCCTTTTGGTTTTTGATGGAAAAGGATTTGATAATCTTTGTTCTGTGAAGCAATATGGCGACTTTGAAATGTATGTGGACTGGATGCTTGACCCGAAAGGGCCTGAAGCGGATGCCGGCATTTATTTACGTGGAACGCCACAGGTTCAGATTTGGGATACGGCTCGTGTAGATGTAGGAGCACAAGTGGGTTCAGGTGGTTTATATAATAACCAAGTGAATGAATCGAAACCGCTGAAGGTAGCCGATAACAAACTGGGTGAATGGAATACGTTCTATATTAAAATGGTGGGCGACCGGGTAACGGTTTATCTTAACGGCGAACTGGTGACAGACAATGTCATTATGGAGAATTTCTGGGATCGTTCTTTGCCTGTTCCGGCTACAGATCAGATAGAGTTGCAAGCGCATGGCAGTAAGGTTTATTACCGTAATATTTATGTAAAGGAACTGAAGCGTGAAGAGCCTTTCAAACTGTCGGAAGAGGAACAGAAAGAGGGTTTCCAGATTTTGTTCGATGGCACGAATATGCATGAATGGACGGGAAATACGACCGACTATATTTTGGAAGATGGCTGTATTTCGATGAATCCTTCCAAGAGTTTCGGAGGAAATCTTTATACGAAGAATGAATATGCCAATTTTATCCTTCGTTTCGATTTCCAATTAACTCCGGGGGCGAACAACGGTATTGGTCTCCGTACACCGATGGAAGGCGATGCTGCTTATGTCGGGATGGAAAGCCAGATTCTGGATTGTGAGCATCCAATCTACAGTGATATTACGCCTCTTCAGCATCATGGTTCTATTTACGGTATTTTGCCAGCCAATGAAAATCACAAGACCGCAATCAAACCTGCCGGAGAATGGAATTCCGAGGAGATTGTCTGCGATGGGGATAATATCCGGGTTTCAGTCAATGGCGTAGTGATAGTGGAAGGAAATATTCGCGATGCCGTGAAGAATGGAACGCCCGATGGAAAAGAACATCCGGGTCTTTTCAATAAGAAAGGGCATATTGGATTTTTAGGGCACGGCTCTCCGTTGAAATATAAGAATATTCGGATTAAAGAGTTGAAATAAGGTAGTTGGAGTTATGAGTTACGAGTTGAATCTTTAAAAAGACTCGTAACTCGTAACTCATTAGTTTTTATTTAACAAAATCAGACTTCAGTAAATAGTCTGCACATCCCTTCACTCCTTCGAACTGGGTGCATTTCTTGATACCTTCCAATTCTACAAAGAAATCAGAGATATTGTTGGCATAAGCTTGGTTGAAAATAGTTTCAAAATTCATCATGCCCGATTCGCCGAAGATGGCTTTATCCTTGATATGTAAAGCGCGGATGCGGTCTTTGTATTTCTGCATGTATTCTACAGGATCTTGCTGGCCCATTACCGTCCAATATACGTCCATTTCAAAGAATACTAAGGCAGGATCGGTATATTTCAAGTAATTATCATAAACAATCTGATATTGGCTTTGCTCTTTCCAAGGGATCATGCGTCTGCCGAAAATGGCTTGTTTCGTGTCGTCTTTGATGAATGAAAATTCGCCGTCATGATTGTGGTAGCCGAATTTCAAACCTGCATTTTTGGCAATTTCACCGGCACCGTTGAACACTTCGCCTATCATCTGCGTATCGGCAGTGTTACGTGTTACGGGTTGTCCGGGTTGGATCAGCAGCTTGCAGCCGATTTCAGCATGGGCTGCGGCAGTCTCTTTCCAGTAATCCATGATTTGCTGCTTGTTTTCCTTGGTATATTCACGTACAGGCGGATTGACATGTGTGCTTCTGATTTCCAATCCACAATCGTCACAAATTTTCTTGAATTCCTTCAAGGTCATGCCATGAATTTTTCCTTCACGATAACCGGCCAGTTCGATGTAGTTGTAGCCATAGCTTTTCACTTTCTTCAATCCACCGGGGATATCTGCATCCAGTTCTCTTCCCAAAGAATAGATTTGCAACCCGAAATTTTTACCGGCTTGGGTGGCTTGGGTTGTCGGATGGTTTGTAACTGTAGCAGCCGAAACGGTCTCGCGGCTTGCCAACAATCCTCCCAAAGTGAGCAGGGAGGCATTTCTCAAAAAGTCTCTTCTTGTTGTCATGATGTATAATTTAAGGTAAAAGAAAAATAATTAATCGAGACAAAAATACATTTTATCTTTTAAACAGGAAAGTTATTCTTCGGGAAAAATAGTATTTATCCTCATAAATTCCTCGTTGCGGCCTTTCAAAAAATCAGTTATCTTTGTCTGCTATAATAATCAATCGAAAAAATCGAACTTATGGCGATAAAAGACTATATCGAATCAAACAAAACTCGTTTTCTGGAAGAGTTGTTTTCATTGATACGTATTCCTTCTGTCAGTGCAAAGCACGAGAATAAAGCCGATATGCTGGCTTGTGCTCATCGTTGGGTGGAGTTGCTCCTTTCTTCGGGTGCGCAGCGGGCAGAGGTGATGCCGACCAACGGTAATCCGGTAGTGTTCGCTGAGTATCATGCGGGTGATGACAAACCGACTGTGTTGGTTTATGCCCATTATGATGTGATGCCTGCCGAACCGCTTGAATTGTGGAAAAGCCGTCCCTTTGAGCCGGAAATTCGTGACGGTCGTATCTATGCACGTGGGGCAGATGATGATAAAGGGCAGAGCATGATGCAGGTGAAGGGATTTGAGACAGCTCTTCGTACGGGCCGGCTCGATTGTAATGTGAAGTTTATCTTTGAGGGTGAAGAAGAAATAGGTTCTCCCAGTCTCGAACAGTTTTGCCAAACGCATAAGGATCTGCTGAAGGCCGATGTGATATTGGTATCGGATACGAGTATGGTCAGTGCTGATGTTCCTTCATTGACAACCGGATTGCGCGGTTTGGCTTATTGGGAAATTGAAGTGACTGGTCCGAATCGTGATCTTCACTCCGGGCATTTCGGTGGGGCTGTAGCTAATCCGATAAATGTGCTTTGCAAATTGTTGGCTTCCGTAACGGATGAAAACGGTCGTATTACCGTGCCGGGTTTCTATGAGGATGTTGAGGAACTTTCGCCTCGTGAGCGGGAGATGATTGCCCGGATTCCTTTTGATGAGGAGAAATATAAGGCGGCCATTGGTGTGGAGGAATTGTTTGGGGAAGTTGGATATTCTACTTTGGAGCGCAACAGTTGCCGCCCGTCGTTCGACATATGCGGAATCTGGGGCGGTTATACCGGAGAAGGCAGTAAGACCGTACTTCCGTCAAAAGCTTATGCCAAGGTGTCGTGTCGTTTGGTGCCGCATCAGCAGCATGAGAAGATTTCTCGTCTTTTTGAAGATTATCTGCAGGCTGCGGCTCCGAAATCGGTCCGCATAAAGATAACACCGACGCATGGGGGAGAGGGTTATGTTTGTCCGATAGATCTTCCGGCCTATGTCGCTGCCGAAAAGGCGGTGAGCAAAGCTTTCGGCCAGACTCCCTTGGCGGTGCGTCGCGGAGGAAGTATTCCGATTATCTCAACATTCGAGCAGGTCTTGGGCATTAAGACGGTGCTGATGGGATTCGGTTTGGAACAAAATGCCATTCATTCGCCCAATGAGAGTTGTGCCCTTGATATCTTTTATAAGGGAATTGAGGCTGTGGCTGAATTTTATCAAGAGTATAAAGGTTAAAAATAAATAGTTATGACGATATTGATTAAGAATGCTTGGCTGGATGGCGAAGCAAAAGATGTGTTTATTGACGGGAAACATATTCGACAGGTCGGTCAGGAACTGACGATGGCTGCCGACCGGACAATCGATGCGCGGGGAAAGGCGATTATCCCTGGTTTTGTGAATGGACATTCACATGCTCCGATGACGCTTTTCCGGGGATTCGGCGACGATATGCCTCTGATGAAATGGCTACAGGAACGTATTTGGCCGCATGAAGCGAAACTGACGCGTACGGATATCTATTGGGGTACGAAGTTGGCTTGTCTTGAGATGATTAAAAGCGGGACAACGGCTTTCGTCGATATGTATTTCAACATGCGCGGGATTGCCGATGCTGTGGAAGAGATGGGGTTGCGTGTCTTGTTGGGAGATACCGATATTGATCATTTCAATCCGGAACTGGCCGAGAAGTCGAAAGAACGGACAAAGCGTGTTTTCCGGATGGTAAACGAAGAATATGGCGGGCGTATCCAGATGTCGGTGGCTCCTCATGCTATTTATACGGTTTCCGGGGAGCTTTTGCAATGGCTCAACGATTTCTCCCGTGAACATGCGTTGCCCATGCAAATACATCTTGCGGAGACAGAAGGGGAAGTGGCCGATTCCGTAAAGAATTTCGGTTATACGCCGGTTCGTTATCTTTACAAGTTGGGGGTTCTTTCGCCTCGGTTGATTATTGCGCATGGGCTGTATGTCGATGACGACGAAATCCGGATGCTGGCCGACCACGGGGTGAAAGTCGTTCATAATCCGGCTTCGAACATGAAGCTGGCTTCGGGTGGCCGGTTTATGTTTAAGGAAATGAAAGAGGCTGGCATTACCGTAGCTTTGGGTACCGATGGTAGTGCGTCATCGAACAATCTGGACATGGTGGAAGTGATGAAGTTGGCTTCGCTCTTAGGCAAGGCCTGGCGGAAAGATCCTGTGGCACTTACAGCGGGTGAGATGTTTGAAGCAGCCACGGTAGCCGGTGCCTCACTGATGGGCTTGAAGGCCGGACGTATTGCCGAGGGTTATCTGGCCGACCTTTCTTTGGTGGATTTGCATTCTCCTGTCTTTACGCCGAATTTCAATTTTGTTTCGAATCTGGTTTATGCCGCTAATGGAAGCTGCATAGATACGGTGATTTGCAATGGAAAGATTCTGATGGAAAACCGGGTTGTTCCGGGTGAGGATGAGATTTTGGAGAAGGCGGCGGAGAGAGCTTATGATTTGGTAAAACGTAATGCGTAACTTATATTGAACGAGATGAAAGAGTTTTATTCCGAAACGGCGGCCTATTTGGCTGCCTGCCTTCCCCAGGTTCCGGAGACGGCAATTATTTTAGGGAGCGGATTGGGTTCATTGGCCGATGAAATAGAGGAGGCTACGGTAATCCCTTACCGCCAGATTCCGCATTTTGTCAGTTCTACAGCTGCCGGACATAAAGGCAATCTGATTCATGGTAAACTGGGGGGAAAGTTTGTGCTCGCCATGCAGGGGAGATTCCATTATTACGAAGGATATACGATGGAGCAGGTGACATTCCCGGTTCGCATCATGAAATTGCTGGGAGTGAAGAATCTGTTGGTCTCAAATGCTGCCGGGGGAATCAATACTTCCTTCAAGATTGGGGATTTGATGATTATCCGCGACCATATCAATATGTTGCCTAATCCGTTGATTGGCCCGAACGACGAGCGTTTCGGCACGCGTTTCCCGGATATGACCCGTGCATACGACCGCGAGTTTATCCGCATCGTGGAAGAGATTGCTGCTGAGAATCAGATTCCAGTCAAGCAAGGTGTTTATGTCGGACTGACGGGACCGTCTTACGAAACTCCGGCGGAATATGCTTTTTACGGCAAAGTGGGAGGCGATGCCATCGGAATGAGTACCGTTCCTGAAGTAATCGTGGCCCGTCATGCCGGTTTGCGTGTTTTCGGGATGTCGGTGATCACGAATGAAGGCTATCATTTTGCCGACGATTTTGTCAACGATGCCAACGATGTGATTGTTCAAGCCGATAAGGCAGCCCGGAAAATGGCCGTCCTTTTTAAAGGTCTGGTCAGTCGGATTGGGTAAAAGGAAATAGAAGAACAGAAAAAAGGAAACGGATGTGCCGTGTGATACATCCGTTTCCTTTTTTATTTTTAATAGTCAGCCTCGTTTGCCATGTTCCACATGTTCAGGAAAGAGGCTTTGGTAATATCTACGATTTTCTCCCAGTTGATGCGGTCTGTATGGTCGCTGGGCTGATGATAGTCCGGATGGCCGTCGGTATGATACCAGATCACCGGAATGTCGCGTGTGGCAAACGATGCGTTGTCGCTGCCGCCTACCGGACGGTCCCACGGGCGATAGTAGGGCTGAAGTTTCAGGCCATAAGTTTTGATATCTTCTTTCAGCCATTCGCCGAAGACCGGATGCGATTCCGTATAGAAATAAACCACATGTTGCGGTTTCGATTCATCGTTGTTGCGTCCGATCATGTCGAAATTCAGGTAACCTTTGATTTGCTTGGCAAACGGACAAGTCTGCATGAAATATTCCGAACCGAGCAACCCTTTCTCTTCCCCGTCCCAGAATGCAAAGATGACCGTCCGCTCCGGTTGTTCGCCGGTCGCAAGAAAGGCGCGGGCAATCTGGAGCACCGCCGACACTCCCGAAGCATTGTCGTCGGCTCCGTTGTAGATCTGGTCGCCGTCGAGCAGCGGGTCGATGCCCAAATGATCGTAATGGGCGCCTACGATAACATATTCATTCGGATTTTTCCCATCTATCTTGGCCAGGACATTGCGGAGCGAGAGTTTCTGATGAACCTCTTTCTTCAGCTGGGCAATCGAGTCGGGATGTACCTGGTAGCGGGCTTTTTTCTGCCGTTCCTTGCGGTAAGCCTCAAACGGCTGGAAGAACGACCCATCGTTCAGCGGCTGCAATCCCAAGGTTTTCAGGTAAGCTACGATATATTGTCCGGCGATGCGTCCGCTCAGGTAGCCGGCTTCGCGTCCTTGCAGTTCGTCGCTCGCGAGAAAACCGATGTGGGCTTCCGCCGTTTCTTTGTTGATCGTTGCCAGTCCTTTCTTTTCGGGAGATTCCGCCCAGCAGACAGAAGCCGAAAGAGCCAGTGACAAAAGGCTCAGTGTTAGTTTGTTCATAGGTGAATGTGTTTTTTGTGTTATAAAAGGTTGTTTTCTGTCCTGCAAAAGTACTTGAAATATTCCTAACTCGATTGGCTTTCTTCCGAAAAAAGACGTTTCTCCATCCGGACTACCGACGTGCACAGTTGGGCAATCGTCTCCCGGTGGGTAATCAGGAGCAGGGTTTTCCCGTGCAGCCGGGTGGAGAGGCGGTGCAGGAGCAGGCGTTCGGTTTCTTGGTCCAGGGCTGAGGTCGGTTCGTCCAGCAGCAGGATGCCGCCGGGGCGGAGCAGTCCCCGGGCGATGGCGATGCGTTGCGCCTGTCCTTCGCTGAGTCCCGTTCCTTGTTCTCCGCATAGCGTATCCAGCCCGTCGGGGAGGGAGAAGACAAAATCGGCCGCCGCAGTATGGAGTGCCGAATGCAGGCTTTCGTCCGTGGCCGTCGGATTGCCCATCCGCAGGTTGTCCCGGATGGTTCCGCTAATCAGCGTGTTGCCTTGCGGCACATAGGAGAGGTTGCAGCGCGTTAGGGGAGAGGCGGCGACTTCCCGTTCGCGGTTATAGCAGGTTATCGTTCCTTCGTCGGGTCGGAGCAGGGCCAGAATCAGTTTGATCAGCGTGCTTTTTCCTACGCCGGTTTCTCCGACGATGGCGGTCAGGCTGCCCGGCGGGAAGTCGTGGCTGAATCCGTCGAGCACCTTCCGTGAACTCCCCGGATAGGTATAGCTGAGGTTTTCGATGCGTATTCCCAAGCTTCCGTCGAGCCGTTCGGGCGGACCTTGTTGCTCCAGCGGCATGTCACTCAGCTCGGCGAGTCGTTCGGTTGAGGTGGCGACCCGGATAAAGGCCGGAATCTGGCGGCTCAAATCCACCATCGGCCGTTGTATTTGGGCCACTAATTGCAGGAAGGCCGTCATCATGCCGAAGGTGACGCTTCCGTCGCGCAACCCGAACAGTCCCCAGAGGAAGGCGATGGCATATCCGGCCGCGAAACCTGCCTGCACCATCAGCCGGGAGAATAGCGAGAAATCCAAGCGGTGGTTGATCTGCTGCCGCAGCGTTTCTTGCAGTTTTCCCAAGATGCGCACCGCTGTCCGGGTATATTCCAGGGTGCGAATCAGGACGCGGTGTTGCAGATGTTCCTGCAGATGGCTCTGTTCCCGGCTGTCGGTTGTCCGTATCTCGCGCGAAAGGCGGCGCATCTTCCGCACGTAGCTTTTGCTGAAAAGCAGCGCGACCGGCATCACGAAAAGCAGCGTCCCGGCCAGCCGCGCATCCAGGTTGGCCAGGACAAACAAGGCTCCGGCCAACTGGACCGTGGTGACGACGACCGACGGGACCGTCCGGCACAGCGCGTCGGTCACAATCGAGGCATCTTCTTCCAGGCGGTTGAGCATGTCGCCGGTGTGGAGCGTCTCGCGTCCGTCCCAGCGTGTCCGCATCAGGTGGGAAAAGAGTTTGTTCCGCAGCTCGTTGCGAAGCCTGATTTCCGTGCGCCCGGTCAGCCGGCTCCGGCCGACGGACAACAGCAGTTGCAGGACAATACAAAAAAACATCCAACCGATATAGACCGTCAGCCCGCCCGTCGAGTGTCCGGTCACGATATCGATCAGATGTTTGCAGACATAAATGAAAAACAGCGAAACGCCCACGTGTCCGATTCCGACCAGCCCGCTCCAGGCGATGGGAAGGCGGACGCTCTTCGAGGCATTCCACAGCCATCCGATACAGTCTTTCAAGTGCATACGTATTTACCTATTTTTATCAGGATTCTCCGCAGGGGCAGCAGCCGTTGCCACCACCGCGCCCGCCGCCGTTCGCCCTCCGCTTCGCAGTCTATCGTCTTCCCGTTGCGGATAATCGCGGTTACTTTTCCCCGCACGTCTTTCCGCATGCAGTGTTCCGTCGCGCAAAGGTTGCCGTCGCCCATCAGGAGCACCTCCTCGTTCCGCAGGCGGTAAATCCGGTGCAGCACATAGTCTTTTCCCGGCAGCCGCGCCAGCACGATGTCGCCCTTTTGCAGCTTTTCCGCCTTTTGCAGCACCACGCTGTCGCGTCCGCCCACAATAAAAGGAAACATACTGCTCCCCTTCGTCCGAAGCGTCACCGTATGCCCCTCTTCCAATAATTTCTCTATTTCGGAAAATAGCAAATGGTTCGGGAGCTGCATGTTCAATTCGTGAAGATTCCTTTTTTCGTCAGTTCTTTTTGCAATAGCTCGAAAATGAATAAATCCCCTTCGTTGCGAAGTTCTTCGTCATTCAATAATCTTTTGTATGTCTCTGATTTCAGGAAAGTCTCTAATGCCCAATCAAAACTGACTTCATAAGTTTTCATCAGCAGTTCGGTCATCGATTTTAACAGGTAGTCGATTGTCTGATATTTTTCTGTCATGCCAGTACCCTCCTTAACAATAACATGGCATTGTCGCTGCAAAAGCAAATCTGTAATGCCTTGTATCTTGAATATTTTATGTGCATGGCAATTTCTTCAAATGTTTTGTTTTCTGTTTTTATTTTCTGAAATTGCTCAGTCAGTTTATTGTCAGCTAACGGTCCGATAATAATATCATAGTCGGGTCTTTTAAAATCAGGATTATATCGGTTGTTATAAACGAACTCGGCCCATTCTGCATCCGCATTAAACCGTTTGATGTGCAGTTTTTGAGAGGGCGTTTTCGAAAAATCGATAACATAATGGCAAACGACACCTGTTTTGTTTGAACTTCTGCGTTTTGCCCAGTTTTTTGCCATAGCTAAGTTGTACGTCGTATAAAAGCATTGACCGAAATCACGGTATCGGCTTCCGTTGTTCCATATCGGATTGTTGATTTCCTGGTCAGTGCCGTGATGCAAGATTCCAGTCAGTTTCATAGTTTCTCCATTTGCTTATATATCCTGTTGGCTACTTTTATGTGAGATAATCTCGGATTTTCCTTTACATATTTATATAGTTGGGGAAAGAGATTCTTTTGCTTCAAATCGTCTAAGGTTTCTGCGATAGAACGGTTTTGTTTGGAGGCAAGCAAACGGATGCTGTCCGTTATCAGGCCGATTTCAGCGAAATCAAACCGGATATTTTCCTTTCGTGCCTGTATGGGTGAAAAAGGAATGTCCGACGGTTGGTATAAAATCTTTTTGGTACACATGTTAAATTTTTTCTAGTTATTGTCTATCACTTGCAAAGGTATCTTTTTTTGCCGGCCGAGCCAAATATTTGACCGGTAAATCTTTGGAACAGGGATTTTCGCGGATGACGTTGGAACATCTTCAGCATCATCCGCGAAGTTCCTCCTTCCTCTTTTCAAAAACTATACGTCACCCCGCCCGTCAGCCCCAGCAGGCCTTCAGCGCGTCCGCCGCCTTCACCGTCGAAGTCATCGCTTACCAATGTCCCGCGCAGGTCGAGGTTCAGGCTCCAGTGTTCGGCCAGGCGGAAAGTGTTCAGCACGCCGAAGCCGCCCGCCACACTCGTTGCCGTCGGCTCCTCGCCGGTCCCGATCACGCCGATGCCGCCATAGACGATGCAGTTGTAGAAACGCTCGGGGTTATAGTCGCTGAAGAGGTTCGTCAGGTCGAACAGCACGTCGGCATGCAGATAGTAGGTGTTGAACTTCTGGTATTCCAGCCAGTAGCCCGCCTGCGGCTTTTCTTTGATGTCCTCGCCCGTCGAGTGGGCGCCGTTCTGCGTCGCTCCCTTCACCGAGAGGCCGCTGTACATCAGCCGCATCCCGACCCAGGGCTTGAACCATTTCCCCACGGCGATGTCGAGCGCCGGAGAGATGCGCCGGCCGAAATTGATCTGTTTGTCGTGGTCGCTGAAAAGCACCTGCGGGCCGGCAGCCGCGCTGACAAACCACTCTGTGCGCTCTTCCCGGCTTTCCGGCTCGGCCGTCTCCGCCTCGTTTTGCGCACACACTGAAGAGGCTGCCCATGCCATCAGGGCAGCAAAAAACACTTTCTGCTTCATGTTGAATTATTTAGATGATTGATAGATATCGGAAGAATAGGGAGGGGGTGTCAACCCTGTTTGTATAATTGTCGTACCATAGTTTCAAAATCTCCTATGGCTTCTACAAGTTCGTCTTCTTTTAAATCGTTTTTCATAGCTATCAAACATTCAATCGCTCTTTTCCGGCGGTTGACCAGGCTCCGTTCGTTCAGGTTGAAATATTGGATGGTTTGGGTTCCCCGTTGGTCCTGTTCCCGGAGGCTTTCTACCTCTCCCGTAAAGGTATATTCCAGATAATCGGCCGGATTATCCGTTGTCGGATTGATTAGTGTGTCATAATCGGCCTTCCCTTTTATCTGCTTGTCTTTATATTTGGCACCATAATTCTCGGAATTGCAGGATACCAGCAGGTTGTCATATTGGAAAGTCTTTTCGGGATACAAATTCCGGGTATAGAAATGGTCTATATGGCACTCTTTGGTTATTTTGATTTCCGTATAGGCGCAATATCCCTGTTGCTCATGTTCCAAAATATGATTCCTGAGTTTCTCCCGGATAGGAGCAATGTCGTTCCACCCTTTGGGCTGTTCTTTCCTGATAAAGTCAGAGAAGAAAGCCGGCGGATTTTCTTTTGTAATATTTCTCATAGTTCGTTTTTCTTTTTCTGGCGTATGATTTCCATACGGAGCAGCGTCAGGTCTGGGTCTGAATGGCCTAATAAGTTTTCCAGCCGATTCATTTTCTCTTTAAAGTCGTTTTCTTCATATTTTCTTTCGCGGACAGCTTCGCGCAAGTCTTGGAGTTGCTGTTCGATTTCCGGAACCCGTTGGGTCGGGACGCGCTGGATTTCGTCGAGCACCCTTTCCACCGTCCATCCGTACGGCCCTTCTTCGCAACTTTCCGCCCGTACCTTCCCCTCGTCGTCCCGCCTCAGCAGGCGTACCTCTTCTCCGTAGGCCGACGAGATGATTTGCGGCGAGTGGGTGGCAAGAATAAACTGGCAGTCGTTTTCTGCCGCATACCGTCTTAACACCGGCAGCAGGTAGCTTTGCCACGAGGGATGCAGCGACCTGTCCGGCTCGTCCATCAGGATGACCTGCCCTTTCAGGCGGGAGATATACAGGTAGAAGACCTTCGCCAATATCTGTTTTTCCCCGTCAGACAACTCGTTGATGCCAAATTCCGCCCCGTCGCGGTTGGTGAACCTCATGTGCCGGTCGGCGTCCAACCCTTTGAATTTCACTTGCAGATGAAAATCGTGAAACAGGTTGTCCAACAAGGCCTGTATTTCCCGGTAGGCATCGAAACTGCTTTTCCCATCCACATAGACAAAGCGGTCCACATATTTTAAAACCGTCTCCTCCAGCTGCCGGGTTGACGTGTCGCCATCGTGGGCTCCCCAATAAACCGCCGAGTCGGAAGATTGTTTGATATAGTCCAAGAGCGTGCTTTTCCCGCTGCCGTTGATGCCGGCGATAACCACGATGTCGAGCGGTTTCCCTCCGGCGCAAAAGTCTATATCAAAATCGTGGAACAGTTTATAATTGTCGATATGGATGTGCTTCAGTTTCATTGCAATATTTTTTTTCAAAGCAAAGGTACTTGTTCCGGTTAAAAAAAGCAAGGGGATTTTTTCATTCTTAAAGCTCCCCTAAGGTAGGGGAGCTGGCTCGCGCAGCGAGACTGAGGGGTCTGAACGCCAAAGAAGCATCTTTCTTTTCAGGATGCCAGCCCCGTCGCTATCTGCCCTTGTTGCTCTCACATTCAAAATTTCCATCCGGAAAAAGATAGACCTTCTCGAAGATTGATGTTTTTACGTGTGTAAAAAGATAGACCTTCGTGAAGATTGATGTTTTCACGGGTGTAAAAAGATAGACCTTCTCGAAGATTGATGTTTTTACGTGTGTAAAAAGATAGACCTTCGTGAAGATTGATGTTTTTACGGATGTAAAAAGATAGACCTTCTCAAAGATTGATGTTTTTCCGTATGTAAAAAGATAGACCTTCGTGAAGATTGATGTTTTTACGGATGTAAAAAGATAGACCTTCTCAAAGATTGATGTTTTTACTGGTGTAAAAAGATAGACCTTCTCAAAGATTGATGTTTTTACGTGTGTAAAAAGATAGACCTTCTCGAAGATTGATGTTTTTCTGTATGTAAAAAGATAGACCTTCTCGAAGATTGATGTTTTTACATGTGTAAAAAGCCAAACCTACACGAAGGTTTCGGTTTTTACATGTGTAAAAAGCCAAACCTACACGAAGGTTTCGGTTTTTACGGGTGTAAAAAGCTAAACCTACACGAAGGTTTTCGTTTTTACGGGTGTAAAAAGCTAAACCTACACGAAGGTTTCAGTTTTTACGGGTGTAAAAAGCTAAACCTACACAAAGTTTCTGGTTTTCGCGCCCGCGAAAAGCTAAACCTACACGAAGGTTTGCATTTTTACGGTCGTAAAAAGCTCAACCTACATGAAGGTTCGTATTTTAGCGGGTGCGAAAAATTATTTCTTCATTTTAGTTTGACCTTTTTCTTAAATTGAATTTAAAGTTATTGTCGATGATGGTTTGGATAATTTCATCTGAACGATACTCTTGTCCGGATCCTGCTTGCTTATCTGCAAAATTGATGAACACAAGACCGGTAGAAGCATTTTCTCCGCGTGTCTGCAAAGTTCGAATCAAAATCGGATTCAAGTCTTTTGTAAGTTGTTTTACATGATCGTCGTATTCATAACCTTCATAATATGTACCGCCTCCATCTACCATAAACCATGTGTTATGCAGATCATTGTTTTGA
The DNA here is from genome assembly GCA_944326775.1 of uncultured Parabacteroides sp. Classification (GTDB taxonomy): domain Bacteria; phylum Bacteroidota; class Bacteroidia; order Bacteroidales; family Tannerellaceae; genus Parabacteroides. Next base: position 2,183 of record CALVFH010000013.1, on the reverse strand, counting down.
TATGCAGTTACGCTATTAGTGAGTACCTGTATAACTTGAGCTTGTTTATTTGCCCAAGTGATTTCTGTACTGTAATTATTTATGCTTACGTGGGTAGCTTCATGGTACATCCAATAAAGATTTGTGCTATTAATATTTGGAGAACCCCATTTCAAATCCACTGTATTTATGGTTTGATCCCACATAGAAAATAATGCCGGGATTTCGGCATTTGCATCAACGTGCTTAGCTTGGGCGTCTGTATTGTAGTTTACTTTGAAAATGATTTTCCCTTTTACATCATCTAATGTCGTATTGGGGGTGATTTCATCTGTATAGATTCTACCTGAGTAAGATTTACCTGTAATAGTGCTTAATTCCTTTAATCGATGTTCTATGGCATCCATCCATATAATGTCTGAGCCACCAACGGTTTCGTTATTTGGTTGGTTACCGTAAGAAGGATAATCTCCTGTAAATGTAGCATTGACTCCACCTCCACCTGAATAAGTTAGCATTACAACAGCACATTCAAGGTTGTTGTCTATTTTTAATTTTTCTTCTGCAGCTGCTAATTCGTCAGCGATGTCTGTTATCGTTTCTTCCAATTCTATCTGATTGTTCTGTTCTATAGGTAATGTGGCATCGGTTAGTTCATATGTATAGCTTGGATAACCACCACCATTTCTTGTTCCATGATATGTAGCATTAGCCTTAACTTGCACGATAAAAGCACGTACCCCATCAAGGAATTGCTGTTTTATCGTTTGTGTCTGGTAAACAGGATTTGCATTATTACTTTCTGTTGCATAAGCGAACTTACTTCCAGGCAATGACAGCTCAGATAGATAAATGTTTGGATCAAGAGAAGACAACCAGTAGTTAGGATTTATAGTTGTTAATTCCGGTAAAATTACTTTGTTTACTTTATGAGGGACGATAGAATTTGCACCATGTTCTTCATTAGATGACCCTAAAGTTCTTTTCAATGCTTGACCTTCTATTGTAGCTACAGAAATTTCTATGTTACGGGCATCGACCGAGCTTTGATCGTCTATAGGTAATAGGAAAGCCCTTACTATTATTTTTTCACCTGAGTTTAATGTTATGAATTTATCATTTTCATTATCATAACAAGATATGGAAATGGTATTATTAACTTCTGATTCACTTCCTGTTACTGGGATATATTTAGGAGCCGTAGCCGTACCATTTTCTACAGGAGTCATATCGCAGATAAATTCGCCTGCCAACATTGATTGGTTACCTGTTGCTTTAATGTTGATATTTGTTACGGTTTTTGCTCCTTCGTTAGTGGCAGGACCGTTTATTTCTATATCAAGAATTGTCATCCATGGATGGAAAACCATATTTACAGGTTCATTATCCTCTATAGTTTCCCTATTTGCTGTTCCATAAGCCCACATATACGCAAAATCTGTATTGGCTACGCCATAGTAAGTTTTACCATCATCTAATTTTTTCCATTTTGTGACATTTTGGGTAGTTGGTATTTCCCCAACTATTTTTCCATCTTCCGTACCAGTAACTTTATTTCCCGGATAAAAACCGTAAAAATGATGTTCTTGAGCAGAACCCCATTTCAAACCATTTCCGATAGATGTCACTGCTGATGAAACAGTCTGGTCATCATTTGATGGTGTTATATCATAATAGGCAAGTACTGGGCTATTTTCTGCGTCCTCTGATTGGGGACAGTAGATAGCAATAGTGTCATGCCCTTCCCAGCTTACAGGATAGTATTCTTTACCCTCTTCATCTGTTGTAGGTTCATCAGCGTAAACAGTACGTGTTTCTAAACCTTCTGATAAAGATGTACTGAATAAAATGCCGTCACCGGATTGCGTAGTTCCGGTTTGTTTTTCAAATTCATCATCTTGGCAACTGTTTAGCATGAAAACAGTAGCAGCTAAAAAATATATAATCTTTTTCATGACGTTTTCTATTTATTATGAATTAAATATCCTCTCCGACAGTATTATCCCATGAAGAGTATGTACCTGTATTCCCAACATAATGTCCATCGATGGAAATACCTCCATCGTGTCCATGATTATTGAAGATTTCCTCATCTTTGTTTTTGATAGAAGAAATCATAACTCCTTGTTCCAGTTCCACCACCGTCTTTTTCGTCAGTGGAGCCACATACATTTTTTTCTTTTCCATATTGCTATTTATTTTAA
>CALVFH010000012.1 GCA_944326775.1 uncultured Parabacteroides sp. | reverse complement strand
TACTTCCGCGAGGAAGGAAGCGGATCACTAAAAAAGCAATCCCTGTCAGCCGGTTTCCGGAGGGCAGGGATTTTTTATCTTTAGATTTATCTCACATACTTCTAAAAACACCTCTCTACTGGAGAATTTTGGGAAAAGTACCATTTTTCTCCAATAGGAAGAATAGCTGGGTTTATTTTATATGCGGCGAAGTGTTCGCCAAAACCAAAATTCCATTAGTTTACTTCACTTTCGCCCGAATCCGACTCAAGCTGGCTTGCGTGATGCCCAGATACGTGGCGATACTCCCCAAAGGCAACCGCTGCAGCAAGTCCGGTTCGTTCTCCATCAGCTTCCGGTAGCGTTCCGAGGCGATGGCCGAGAGCATGGAAATCAGCCTTTCTTCCGTAGCCATCATCTCCATCTCCGCGTAACGCCTGCCCCAGTTGGCAATATGCAGATCTTCGAGGAAGAGCGCCTGCAACTTCTTCCGCTCCAGGACATAGAGGACGGAATCTTCCATCAGCTCCATCGTTTCATAGCCCGGCTCGTCGCACACATAGCCTTTCATCGAGACCAGCGTCGCGCCCTCCTTGCCAATCCAGAACGTGATTTCCTTCCCATCGACCAACGTATAGGCGCGGACAATCCCCTGCTTGATGAAAAAGATGTCTTTCTCGACCTTGTTGATTTCCAACACCCGGAAACCCTTAGGGTAAGAGACCTCCGACAGGCATTCGCGCAACCTCTCCAGCGAGGCGTCCGGCATGGCATATCTCAGATTGATAATTTGCTTTATATCCATAACTTATAGCGAGCGATTTGCCTGCAAAAATATAAAATAGTCCGCTGCCGGGCAATCCTTTTTTACAAAAGGCAAAACGGTTTTTGTCATTTGCAAAAAACAAATTCAGGCAATCGGATTACTTTTGCACCCGGATTAAAAAATCAACCATTATGAATTGGATTATCTTGTTTTGCGCAGGGTTGTTCGAAATCGGGATGACCTTCTGCCTGGGAAAGACCAAAGGGATTTCGGGAATTGAATTCTGGATGTGGATAGGAGGCTTTCTGGCTTCCGCGGCGCTGAGCATGCTGTTGCTGGCCAAAGCTGCCCAAACCTTGCCGTTAGGAACGGCCTACGCCATCTGGACCGGCATCGGAGCGGTCGGCACCGTCGTGATCGGCATCTTTGTCTTTAAAGAACCGGCCACCCCCATCCGCTTGTTCTTCCTGTTCACGCTCATCGCGTCGCTGATCGGGCTAAAGCTGGTGTCACACTGATCATCTAAGTTGATGTGAATTCGTCGAACTCACATTGACTTATCATTTTTATGATATTCTATGAATAATGCGAATATGACTGCCAAAATAACTATTACCCCGATGAATATCAATACGTCAAATCCTCCAAACAACACGATAAGGATAATCATCCACAGGAATAAACCAATATATTTCATACAATTACAGGATTTTTAATACTATGTTGCTGATGGGGTTGAAGCTGGTATCATCTGGCATCGCACAAACACGAACACTACAAAGATTTTCAATAAGAAACTACAAAGATTTTCAATCAAGCCCAATCCCTTTTCAGGTCGATGGTTGCATCCTGCCAAACCTTGTAGTTTACGCAAGTTCTTTTTCCCTGTTGTAAAACTTCATCTTTTCTGTCTTGTTATTTTTATATTGTGTACTCGTAAGATTTACGGTGGTAAACTTTACTGCGGTTACAAAGATAGCAATTCTATTTGAACACAGATTATGAAAGCATTGAGGTAGCCAAAGGACAATAAAAAAGTCCCACAAAACATTGATTTTGCAGGACTTGTCTTTTTGTTGTCGCCTTTTGGCTTTTCTTTTGGTGATCCGCCTGGGGTTCGAACCCAGGACCCCAACATTAAAAGTGTTGTGCTCTACCAGCTGAGCTAGCGAATCATCCTCGGCAATCGTTTTTTCGATTACGGGTGCAAAGGTAGATATTATTTTTAAATCTACAACAGCATATCCTATTTTTTTTCTGATTCTACTGCACTTTTTTCGGTAATTGCCATCTGATCTTCTACGGGCGGATCATATATACCACTGTTTTCCTGCAATATAAACCGTTTATAATAAGAAAGGCAAAGGGTAGTCAGCGGAAGAGCCACAATCAAACCGATAAAGCCCAACAAGGTTCCCCAAACAGAAAGGGACAGAAGAATAATCGCCGGATTCAATCCCATGGCCTTTCCCATGATACGCGGCGTCAGATATAAATCCTGTATGCACTGGACAATTCCCAACACCAATAGAGACAGGCCAAAAATAATCCAGAAATTCTCTCCGGTCTCGGCCGACTTCAGCAAACTAAGAAAAACCATCGGAACCAGACCGATTGTCTGCAGATAAGGAACCAGATTCAAAACACCGATGAACAACCCCAAGGTTACCGCCAGTGGGAAATTGATAATCTTAAATCCAATAGCCAACAAGACACCTACGCAAAAGGCAATCAGAGACTGGCCACGGAAATAGCGGTTCATACTCTGCTCCACATCGCTTCCCAATTCGGCAATAAACGGACGGTAACGGGCCGGTATCAGATATTTCCACGAACGGACAATCTTTTCATAATCAAGCAGGATAAAAATAAAATAAAGGAAAATCACAAAGAGAATCGTAATACTGAAAAGCACCGAGAAGGTGTTGGAAAGAATCGTCCACATCTTCGGGGCAATCTGTTTCAACGCATTAATGATATTATCCCGGCTCAACAGATCCATAATCTTCTGAAGATCGATATTCTCTTCGATATAAGTCACCCACGACTGCGGAATAAACGGGATATTCCCCTCCCCGGGCTCATGGGAAGTCAGCAAGAGCAGCATCTTGTCTGTCTCCTGGGCAATAGACGGAACAACGATCAGGACAAGCAACGTGAGCAGCAAAGCCGCAGATATCAACACGGCAATGATAGACAGCAACCGATTCTTCAACCCGAGTTTGTATTGAAAGAACTTCACAAACGGCTGGACCATATAAGCCATCAGCCATGCGATCAGAAACGGCAGCAAGGCATTACGCAAAACCGCAATCAGATAGATCAATCCGCCTATCAGGGCCAGGCTGAATAAAATACGAACCACACGATCAAATGTAAAGGGGCGATCAAACATGGAATCCATTTTATTTATACTTTTGTTTTATGAATTATTTAAACTATCGAGACAAAGATAGGAAATATAAAACATAAGATATGATTCAACGGAAAATATTCATCCTTCTTTTCTTGTTCATTCCCTTGTTTTTATCGGGACAAAACACCGTCCCGGAACAAATCGGGCGTTTTCTCAAGCAAACAGGCATGGAAGGCAGCACCCTGGCATGTGTCGTACGCGAAGTAACCAATGGCAAAACGGTCTGCCGCTATCAGGACCAGCTGCAAGTTACTCCGGCCTCCGTAATGAAACTGGTCACAACGGCTACCGCTCTCGAAATCCTGGGCAGCGATTACCGCTATCCGACAACTTTGGCTTACGACGGGACCCTCAACAATGGAGTCCTGCAGGGGAACCTATATATTATAGGTAGCGGAGACCCTACATTAGGCTCTTCCCATTTCGCCCCGGAATCCAAGAACTTTCTGGAGACATGGATCAAAGCTTTGCAGGAGACCGGCATCCGGCAAATAAACGGTGCCGTCGTGGCTGATGAAAGCGTATTCGATACGGAAGGGATTTCCCCCAAATGGGTTTACGAAGATTTGGGCAGCTATTACGGCGCCGGAAGCTACGGCCTTTCTATCTTCGACAATCTGTACCGGCTCTCCCTGCGGACCACCTCCGGGAAACGGCCGCAAATTATCGGGACCGAACCGGCCGGAGTCGTCAGGAAATTCCATAACTACCTCGTATCGTCGAATGTCCGTACCGACAGCTGCTATATCCTGGGGGCTCCCTTTGCAGATGAACGGTATCTCTACGGAGTAATTCCCGCCGGAAAAGAACGCTACACTCTCAAAGGAGATATTCCCGACCCCGCCTTATTCCTGGCGCAATATGTCACCGATGCCTTAAAGAGACAGAATATCCCGGTGGCCAAACCGGCTACCTGTTATCGTATTTTGCAGGAAAACGGGAAATGGAAAAAGGGAGAAAGGAAAACAATCGTGACGACCTACTCCCCTACCCTCAGGCAGATCGTAGAAAAGACCAACCACGTCAGCCACAACCTTTATGCCGATGCCCTGCTGAAAACCATTGGCCTCCAATACCAGACAAAGCCGGGAGAAGTCCTCTCTTCGTTCGGCAAAGGTATCCGTCTGTTGAAAGAACATTGGGAAAAAGCAGGTTTAGACATCACGGCACTCAGCCTTTACGATGGAAGCGGACTCTCGCCGACCGACAAGGTTACCGCCGATTTCATGGCCGACCTGCTCTGCTACATGGCTACCCAATCGCCGGAAAAGCAAGCCTTTCTCCATTCACTGCCTGAAGCCGGAAAAGAAGGCTCGGTACGGAACTTCCTGAAGGGAAGCAGTCTGCAAGGACAGGCCTGGTTGAAAAGCGGAAGCATGAGCCGCGTCAAAGGATATGCCGGATATATCGAGAAAGACGGGAAACGCTATGCCATCGCCCTCTTCCTCAACCAATACAACACCGATGGAGGTCCTGCCACACGAGCTCTGGCCCGCCTCATCGAATCGCTGTTCTGATTCCGGAAAGCCGACTTAACGATAAGTCACCCGTTGTGTTTCTCCGTTCAGTGCCACCTGCTGAATCTCATACGGACCGACGGACGGACATCCGGTTACCAGTTCCGGAATATTATACGAATACAGCAGAAAATCATAATACTCCGGATCCTCCTGAGGCAAAAGGAAGGGTTTGGCAGGGCGGCCATCTTCTGCAATATAACACAGATACGGAAGCGTATATAACCCGTTATCCCGGCGGGAACTGAAGACGACATAACGTCCGTTGCTTCCCCAGGAATGATAGCTTTCCGTATCGGGACTGTTCAAAGGTGACATATCAACCGGCTGGAGCGTAGTCAGATCCAGCATCCGCAATTCGGCATCCGTATGCCAAATCGGGAACTGCCCGTAAGCCGTTTCCGTATAAAACAGGAAACGTCCATCCGGAGAAATACGCGGGAACGTATAGCTCAGACTATCTGCCCGCACCAAGGTATCGGCCGGCAAACGGATTTCCCCTTTTTCCGCATCAAAAGCAACCCGGCAAAGACTGTAACGCACCTGATCATATTCCTCCGGCATCTTCCGGGCCGGTGCCACACAATAATAGAGCCATTTCCCATCCGGAGAAAACGCCGGAAACGTTTCGAAAGCATCCTCACTTTGAATGGAAGCCTTCGACAGGATAGCATGCTTCTGGACATCATAAACAACCACGTCGGAAGCCGTATCGAACACCTCCATCTTCTTTTCCTTCACGGCATGAAAAATCTGGCGAATATCATTCACGGAAGCCACGACATAACGTCCCGAAGGATGCCACGCCGGATAAGTCAGATGACTAAGCGTCTGAGGTGTCTTCGTATCCAGCTTCTCTACCTGCTTCTGATGGACAATATAGGTTCCGCCATGAGCCGCACGCATGTGAAACAACATCTGCTCCGGGTCATTCTGGCAAAAAGAATGACAATTGATGCAGTTATAGCCAGTCATATCATTCCGGATAAGAGGGGTTTCCTCAAACGTAGTCAAATCACGCACATATAACCCCACGATATGCCACTTTTCATACCCCGGCTCTATCAAACGATACACCAGATGCGAATCTATCGGTTCTTCCCGGACAAAGAGCGGGAAAGCATCCCATACCGTCCACTGACTGCCCACCCGGGTAGCCAGCGACACCTGAACCGTCTGCCCGGCATTTTCCGCCAACAACTTCCGCCACGCTTTTTCATCTATCTGAAGGCTACGCTTTCCGAAAGCCTCCATCGAAGAGCCCTCCTTTCCGGAAAACAACGCATAGCAGGCTTCTACGGAATCGGCAGAAGCCAGACGGAAATTCAGTGAAGCAATATTCGGCGGAATCGTCACCTCCCGGTAATCCGGAAAGATTTCAGGCGGGACACCTGCCTCTACGCTATTTTCCGGTCTTTCCCCTGTGCCGGAACAACTCCCCAGACAGAACATTCCAAAGCACAGAAGACTATACAAAACGAGATTCCAATACATCCTATTTTTACGAACAAATACCTTATCCATGACTTCAAAAACAAACAAATCTTACTTCAAAAAACGACAGCTCAGCGTTTTCCCTTCGTATAATAATAAAAATAATAGGTGTCTCCATACGTTTTCTCCAAGAGAGAAGCTGGAGTTCCTTTCGACAGGGCCTGCACAAACTGAGAGAAACGCCGGGAAATTTCGGGACGCACGGCGTAACGCCGGAAAGCTTCCGGATTTTGCTCGACCGTCGCATAATACAGACAGATTGCCTCCTGATACAAATCCGGGAATGAGCCTCCCCGTTTCAGTTCCAGTTCCATATAATGCATAAACGGAGGAAGTTGTTTATGAACCAGCAGATACGCCATTCCATAGTCGAAAGCCGGACGGTTCTCGGGATGATCGTCCAGCAGGAAAGCCAACGCACTCGGAAACACCTGCGTCGGATCTATCGGATTGTCCGTTACCGACAACAGACGACGTTTCTCAGCCACCCAATCGGTAGCCCCGCAAACCCGGGGATCCAACAAAGCCCGGCGTCCTTCTGCCCACGACCGATACCGGGGCGAAGCCTCCAGCAGTTTGATATACTTCTCCGCTGCCCGGTATTCTCCATTTACCAAATAGGTATCAACCAGACGCTGCATAAGCCGGGGCTGTACCCGCCGTTGCGAGCTCAACACGCCGACAAAAGCAAAACGCTGCGCCGCATTTACCTGTCCGATGCGCCAGCAGACTTCACTTGCCTCGATCAGTCCCAGCCGCGTCCGGGGTTCATGCGGAATGAAACCAGCCTCCCCGATCTGAGGGAAATCGAACACGGACTTATCCAGCTGGCCGGTATATGACAGCGCCAGATTCAGATACACCAGTGCATCCTGGTCTGCCACACCCTTTTGCCGGGCATGCTCCACAATCCTATCCCATGCTCCCTGACGGGCGTAATAATCATAGCGATACGCCTGCTCCATCGGATTCTTCCGCATGAAGATTCCCCAGGCGATACCCAGCACCAGCAAGCCGTAAGCCAAGACAAACCGCACACTCGCCTTGCCTGGCCAGACGACCTTCCGGAAACGGTAGGCAAGAACCGCCAAAACCGGAAACGAAAACCAAAGGAACCAGAACGAGGAAGGTAACGGATATTCCGGATGATACAGGTAACGGCTCAGAAAGGCTTCCCGAACCGGAACAACCCAGAAGAGGCGCATCCCGACGAAGGGCAGCAATACGGCCCATGCCAGGAAAAGCAACGAGGCAACCCACGCATTCCGTCGTTGATTACCTGCAGCAGAAATACAGAGTTCATAAACAGCCATCAACATGGCAACTAACAGATGAGCCGGTGCCGCCCACCAATAAAGCAGTGCCACGATGACTACCCCTGCTCCATATCGGAGATAAGGCAGACGAACACATCTATATACATGTATCCCTGCAAAGGCCCACAGAACAGCCAGCAGGGGAGTTATATTTTCAATCGGGAAAAGCCACGGAAGGAACATCGGCAGAATAGCGACCAGCATGGACGGCCGTGCCCCGCATGCCCGCATATAACCATAAAACAGGAAACTGATTCCACCCGACAGCAGAGCAACAATCCATGCAGGTCCCCCGGCATAACTGAATCCTTGCGTTAGGAACTCCGAAAGATACTCATTAAGCCCACCGATTTCGACGATTCGCTCGGACCAATAGGCTTTCGTATCCCAAAACAACATATATTGCTCCATAAAATGGAACCAATAGGTAAAATTCAAGGAAATAAACAGGAAGCATCCCAGCATAAACAAAACGAGCAAGCCTCCGTCTTTCCACACCGTCTGTATTTTCTTCATCGCTTATCTTTTGTCCTATTTTCAGTGTCTTGCGGTAAGACGAGCCAAACTTAACGAAAATCTTTGGAATATTTATCAGAGTCCTGCCTGCATTTTAGATTTTCTGTCGGCAATGACTTTCCAGCAACTTTCCGCCAGAAAGGAACGGCGCATCCATGAAATGCTTATCTTTGCGGCATGAAAGAATTTATCATATCCGAAGCACAAACAGAAAAGGCCGTCCTGGTGGGGTTGGTGACGCCCGAACAGAACGAGCAGAAAGTAAAAGAATATCTCGATGAGCTGGCATTTCTCGCCGATACGGCCGGAGCCCAAGCGGTGAAGCAATTCTACCAGCGACTGGACTATCCCAACCCGGTCACGTTCGTGGGTACGGGGAAATTACAGGAAATCAAGGAATATGTAGAAGAAAACGAGATTGGCCTGGTCATCTTCGACGATGAGCTTTCAGCCAAACAGCTCCGCAACATCGAACGCGAACTGCAGGTGAAGATTCTCGACCGAACCAACCTGATTCTCGACATCTTCGCACGCCGTGCGCAAACGGCCCATGCCAAGACGCAGGTGGAACTGGCCCAATACCAATATATGTTGCCGCGCCTGACCCGTCTGTGGACACACCTCGAACGACAGCGAGGGGGTGTCGGAATGCGTGGACCGGGAGAAACGCAGCTCGAAACCGACAAGCGTATCATCCTCGACAAAATATCGCGGCTGAAGAAAGAGCTGGTGGAAATAGACAAGCAGAAAAGCGTCCAGCGGAAGAACCGGGGAAAGATGGTGCGCGTCGCCTTGGTAGGCTATACGAACGTAGGCAAATCAACCTTGATGAACCTGCTCAGCAAGAGCGAAGTCTTTGCCGAAAACAAACTTTTCGCGACGCTCGACACGACGGTGCGCAAGGTAATCATCGACAACCTGCCATTCCTGCTGTCCGATACGGTCGGTTTCATCCGCAAACTGCCGACCGAACTGGTTGAATCGTTCAAATCGACGCTCGACGAGGTACGCGAAGCCGATTTATTGGTGCATGTGGTTGACATTTCACATCCTACGTTTGAGGAGCAAATCGAGGTAGTCAACAAGACACTGGCGGAAATCGACAAAACAGAAAAGCCGATGATTATGGTATTCAACAAAGTCGATGCCTTCTCATTCGTACCGAAAGAAGAAGACGACCTGACTCCCCGCACGCGGGAAAACATCTCGCTCGACGAACTGAAGCAGACCTGGATGTCGAAAATGCAGGACAACTGTATCTTTATCTCAGCCAAAGACCGGCTGAATATCGATGCGCTGAAAGCCTTGCTCTACGAGAAAGTCAAGGAAATCCATATCACCCGTTTCCCGTACAACGATTTCCTGTTCCAGAAATATGACGAGCAAGAAGAGTAAACAGACAAGTTTTTGAGTTGGCGAGGTTTTCATCTCAATTAGCCTTGCCAACTCAGAAATTCACCACCTCGCCTACCTTATAAACAAACTCCATCCACACCCAGTAGCGGAGAGCTTTTCCCAGGAACATCGAGAAAGCGACAATCCAGATGTTCCCGCGCAGGAAGCCGAGAGCTACCGCAATGAAATCGCCGATACCCGGCAGAAACACAAAGAAAGCCATCCACGAGCCCTTGCCTTCTATCCAGTTTTGTACTTTCTGCAATTTCCCGGCATCGAGCTTCAGGTATTTTTCTATCCATTCTACTTTTCCCAGCATCCCGATCCAATAACAAGTCATGCCGCCCAGAAAATTTCCCAACGTAGCGGCAATCATGCACGGAGCATAGGAGGCACCGGCCAGAAGAACACCCGTCAAAACAACTTCACTGCTGAACGGCAAGATGGTGGCAGCCAGAAACGCAGCAATAAACACCCCAATATATCCGTAATCTATCAGAAATTCCATACGCGTATTGCAAATATCAGATAATAAAACACAACTGAAAGATGGTAAATCCAAATCATATACCGCTTCTTGACTACCGCAAAAAGATGGGCAATCAACACCGACGCCGGTGCCCACATCACGGCCAGAAATTCTTCCGAAGGTTCATAGAGAAAGAACAGCAAGAGTGACCATAACCCTATCAACATCAGGAATGAAAGGTATTGCCGGGAACGCAGGTTGTCGTCGTGCTCGTGCGAGAAGATATTCATCGAGGCAACCACCGTCAGCAGAATCGTATAGCCGATGCCTAACCAATAAAGCCAGGAGGCCGACTCAAACGAAAAAAAACGGACGGCGGAAAGCAACTGCAACGGGACGAGCAGCAAACCGTAATCGCCCGCCCAGACACACCAGGCCAGGACCAGCCAATAGACCGCCGCGACACCAATCAAAGTTGCCAGGAAGGTCCGCCAGCTCAACGAACGGAACTTATACATCCCGATCCAGAACAACGGAAGGAAACACAACAGGTAAACCCACAGCAGACTGCCCAGCCCGACAATCCAACCCACGTTGAACGCCCGGTCGCGTGCCTCCGGATTGTGATAGGAAACAAACAGCTGATAAATCACCAGCACCAGGCAGATAACTCCGACACCCGACGCCTTTATCGGGAAGAAATCCGGATTGGTGCATTCCAGCAGCAAATAAATCCAGAACGGCAAAAGCGTCTTTTCATGAATGAACGAGAGCACGTAATTGGCCCGATAGACCAGGAAAGCGCCGGCCAACGTCAGCAGGAATCCGAATCCGTAAATCAACTCCCGCCGGGAAAGCGCCAGGCAGACGGCATTCCATAAAGGAGTCGCCCCCATATCTTCATAAACCGGATAACCGATGGAGAATTCATATCCTGCAAACCAACAGGCCATACAACCCGCGACCAACCAGACAATAGCTATCGGAGGCATCAGCACATTGCGAGAAGAAGTATATCGCATCATCATGGCGAATCATATTGAAAATCCGCACAAAAGTAGTACTTTTTTCCAAGACTACCCTTTTGCCGGGCAGGCCGGCGGATGTTTTCTCAAGGTTTTGACTTCCGTCATACTTATTTTTCAGTACCTTTACCGCAAAAAAAAAGAAATGTCGCAGACTTACTTAGCTTCTAAACCTCGCTACGAGATTCTGGACGGCTTGCGCGGAGTCGCCGCCATCGTCGTCGTTCTTTTCCACATGCTGGAATGTTATGCGCCCGACCAGGTGCAGCAAATCATCAACCACGGTTACCTTTCGGTCGATTTCTTCTTTGCCCTCTCCGGGTTCGTGGTAGCCTATGCCTACGATGACCGCTGGGACCGGATGAGCCTTTGGGATTTCGTCAAACGCCGTTTCATCCGTTTGCATCCGATGGCGATTTTCGGCACCCTTCTTTGTGCCTGCTTTTTCTACCTCAACATGGGGCCGGCCTATCCGTTGATTGAGAATACGCCCTGGTATGTGTTTCTGCTGATTACCCTCTGGTGCCTGACGCTGATTCCCGTTCCGCCAGCCTATGATGTCCGCGGTGTCGCCTGCACCAACCCGATAGACGACCCGACCTGGACCCTCCAGCTGGAATACCTCGCCAACATGATCTATGCGCTGGTTTTACGCCATCTCAACAAGATCGGACTGGGCATCTGCTGCCTCATCGCCGCCTTCTTCACGGTTTCCCTGACGATGAACTGGGATTTTTTCCACCTGCTGGAGGGCCGCGGCTATGCCATCAACACCGTCATCGGCGGATGGAGCCTGGTGCCCCAGCAAATCTACATCGGTCTGATTCGCCTCTCCTGCCCGTTCCTGATGGGCATGATGCTCGCCCGCATCGGGAAATTCATCAACCTGCGCGGCGGATTCTACTGGTGCGCTTTCCTGATTCTCTTCATCACCTGCATCCCCCGGATTGGCGGTTACGAACATACCTGGATGAACGGCATCTACGAATCCGTCTGCATCATCCTGGTTTTCCCGCTAATCCTCAGCATCGGAGCCGGAAGCGAAATCCGGAGCCAGCGCGGGCAACAGCTCTGCAAGTTCCTCGGATTCATCTCCTATCCGCTTTACATCACCCATTTCGCATTCGTCTATATGCTTTGGACCTTCAAAGGACTCCACCCCGACGCTCCGGCCAGCACCGTCATCACCCTCTGCGTCGGCCTGTTCATCCTGTCCATCGCCACAGCTTATGCTTCCATGAAACTGTTTGATATTCCCGTCAGAGAATATTTGAAAAAGAAATGGCTCCACAAGCAAAAAGGATAAACCTTTTTATCGTAACTTTGAACAGACTTAAAAAAATCTCTATCTTATCCAACATGAAAAAAACAACAACCTTAGGTTTGGCTGCCGCTCTTTGCAGCACACTCGTAGCGTGCCAAAAGGGGGAAGACCAACCTGTTAACGTAGTATTGATACTTGCAGACGACCTGGGCTATGGCGACCTGGGATGCTACGGCCAGGAAATCATCAAAACCCCGCACCTCGACCAGATGGCGAAAGAGGGGCTGCTTTTCACCCAGGCTTATGCCGGTTGTCCGGTCAGCGCCCCTTCCCGCTGCTGCCTGCTGACGGGGCTGAACACCGCCCACTCGCAAATCCGGGGAAACGAAGAAATCATGCCGGAAGGACAGAAGCCGATGGCGGAAGGGACGTTCACCATCGCCCGGCTGATGCAGGAAGCCGGATATGCCACCGGGCTGTTCGGAAAATGGGGCTTGGGTTATCCCGGCTCCGCTTCCGTCCCGAACACGATGGGCTTCGACGAGTTCTATGGATACAACTGCCAGCGGCAGGCGCATACGTATTACCCCGACCACCTCTGGCACAACCAGGACTCGGTGTCTTTCCCGGAAAATGCCCACAATGCGAAACGGACCTATTCGCAGGACCTGATTCACCAGCATGCCCTCGACTTCATCCGGGCGAATAAGGACAAACCTTTCTTCGCGATGCTGACCTACACCCTGCCGCACGCGGAGCTGAACCTGCCGCACGATTCCATCTACCGGATTTACGAAAATTCCTTCCGGGAAACGCCCTATATCGGGAAATTCGACCATCAACGCGGAGGCTACAACACTTCGGAAAAGCCCTACGCGTCCTTTGCCGCCATGGTCAGCCGCCTGGACCTGTATGTCGGCCAGATTCTGGAAGAGCTGAAGAAACAGGGCCTCGACCGGAACACCCTGGTCATCTTCACCAGCGACAACGGCCCTCATGCCGAGGGCGGAGCCAACCCCGACTTCTTCCATAGCTCCGGCCCCTTGCGCGGCATCAAGCGTGACGTGTATGAAGGGGGAATCCGCGTGCCTTTTATCGCGTGGATGCCCGGCACCGTCGAAGAGGGCAAACAGAGCGACTTGGTCTGTGCTTTCTGGGATATCATGCCGACGCTGGCCGACCTGACCCACACTTCCCTCAGCGTCCCGACCGACGGCCTGTCGATTCTCCCCACATTGTTGGGCAAGAAAAAGAAAAACCAACCGCAACACGATTGCTTGTATTGGGCGTTCGACGAAGGTATCCGGCGCGAAGCGCTCCGGCAGGGCGACTGGAAACTGGTCCGCCAAACCATCGACGACATCACGCGGACGGAACTGTTCGATTTGAGCCAGGATATTGGGGAAACGAAGAATTTGGCTAAGGAAAAGCCTGGGGAAGTGGCGGCGCTGGTCGAAAAGATGGATAGCATCTCCGGAACTCAGGATTGAGTTTGCTTCATCCCGGGTGGAAAGCTCAAAACTCAGGGTTGAGTTTGCTTCATCCCGGGTGGAAAGTCCAAAACTCAGGGTTGAGTTTGCTTCATCCCGGGCGGAAAGTCCAAAACTCAGGGTTGAGTTTGGCTCATCCCGGGTGGAAAGTTCAAAACTCAGGGTTGAGTTTGGCTCATCCCGGGTGGAAAGTCCAAAACTCAGGGTTGAGTTTGGCCCATCCCGGGCGGAAAGTCCAAAACTCAGGGTTGAGTTTGGCCCCGCCAAAGCGTTGAAGCCCCAAACTCAAGGTTGAGTCCAGGGCTTCCAGGTCTAATAAAAACTATTGTGGTTTGCTATTTGTGTTCAAAGCACGCATCGAAGGCCTGCGCGGACGGCTGGAAATCCACCTTCTTCACAAAGGCGCAGGATTCGCGGGCACCGTGTTCGCGGTCCATCGCACTGTCTTCCCACTCCACCGAGAGCGGGCCCTGATAGCCGATGGCGTTCAACGCCCGGATAATTTCCTCGAAATTGATTTTCCCCCGTCCGAGACTGCGGAAGTTCCAGTAGCGGCGCGGGTCGCCGAAGGTAACGTGCCCGCCAAAGACTCCAGCCCGCTTGGGGGTATCGCTCCAATACACGTCTTTCATGTGCACATGGTAAATCCGGTCGGAAAAATGATAGATGAAATCCACATAATCCACCCCCTGGTAACCCAGATGGCTGGGGTCGTAGTTGAAGCCGAACGCCGGATGGTTATCCAACGCCGCAAGTGCCCGCTCGGCTGAAATCGTATCGAAAGCAATCTCGGTCGGATGAACTTCCAGGGCAAAACGGACACCCAGTTTCTGGAATTCATCCAACACCGGGATGAAACGGCGAGCAAACTCGGCATACCCCTCTTCAATCATCGACTCCGGAACAGGCGGGAACGAATAGAGGTACGCCCAAATCGGACTGCCCGTAAAACCGACGACCGTATCCACTCCCAACATCTTGGCAGCATGAGCCGTGCGGATCAGCTCTTCGGCGGCACGGCGGTGAACACCTTCCGGGTCGCCGTCGCCCCAGATATAATCCGGGAGAATCGCCTGGTGGCGCTGGTCTATCTTATCGCAAAGCGCCTGGCCAATCAGATGGGTGGAGATGGTATGAAGTTGCAGGCCGTAACGCGCAAGCAGATCGCGGATCGCCTGATAGTATGCCAGGTCGGTCTGGCGGACATCGACATGATTGGGCAGGCCCAACTCCAGGCCGTCGTAACCGAACTCTTTCGCCTTTTGGCACACGGTTTCAAGAGGCAAATCGCCCCATTGCAAAGTATATAAAGTAACTGGACGCATTTTTAAATGGATTTTAAACAGGTTTTAAACGAACAATCTTTTTAAATTTTCAACCACTTCGCTTCGGTTTCGCCAGAGGAAACCACCGCCTCGATGAACTGCATTCCGCGGACGCCTTCTTCCACCGACGGGAAATCGAGCGATTCCGGCGTCGGATGCTCGCCATTCAGCAAAGCCCGCAAAGCCGTCGCGAAATTGCGGTAAAGGTTGGCAAAGGCTTCCAGATACCCTTCCGGATGCCCGGCCGGAATGCGGCTGTTGTAGGCGGACAAGCCCGAGACATAGCTGTTGTTGGTGCGGACAATCTCGGCCGGACGGTCGGGCCAGCGGACAATCAGCGTGTTCGGTTCTTCCTGAAGCCATTCCAACGAGCCCTTCTCGCCAAAGACACGGATTTTCAGACTGTTCTCATAACCCACCGCGATTTGCGAAGCCATCAGGACGCCGCGAGCTCCCCCTTCGTAGCGAATCAGGGCGGCACCGTCGTCGTCGAGCAGACGGCCGGGGACGAAGGTATTCAGCTCGGAACAGATTTCAACAGCCTTCAGACCGGTGATGTATTCCGCCATGTTGAAAGCATGGGTACCGATGTCGCCCATGCAACCGGCTTTCCCCGAACGATTAGGGTCAACACGCCAGGCGGCCTGTTTGTTGGTCGCCGCGCAGTCGTTATACAACCATCCTTGCGGATATTCCACATAAATCCGGCGGATACGGCCCAAATCACCGCGAAGCACACGCTGCCGCGCCTCCTTCACCATGGGATAACCCGTGTAGGTATGTGTCAGCAAAAAAAGCTTGCCGGTTTCTTTCACTTTGGCAGCCAAATGGATGGCCTCGTCCAGCGAGAACGTCATCGGTTTGTCCATCGCCACGTGGAAACCTTTGTCGAGCGCCATCATGGCCGGAGCGTAATGCACATGGTTCGGCGTCACAATCGACACGAAGTCCATGCGCTCGCCTTCCGGGAGGGCGGCTTCTTTTTCCAGCATTTCCTGCCAGGAATCATACACTCGTTCGGGAGGAAGGAACAAGGCTTCGCCAGTTTCCCGCGATTTCTCGGGATTGGAACTGAAACACCCGCAAACTAATTCAATCTGGCCATCTATGTTGGCCGCAATGCGATGAACTGCACCGATAAATGAACCGGGACCACCGCCAATCATACCCATTCTAATTTTTCTATGCATATACTGGTATTTGATTAAGGTAAATATTCGAGTTAACGAAACAAATGTAGAAATTTTATATCAATAGCCCTAAATTTCATATCTCAATTTTCTTTTTTCAGAATATTTTCCCTTACTTTGCGAACATATTAATCATAAAATAATCTTTTCTATGAAAAATCTATTGTTCCTTTCACTTGCAGGCATGCTTTGTTTCTGTGCATGCACGTCAGAATCCGATCCAATTCCCGCCAACGATGGGAAAGTCAAAGTCCGTTTCCAACTGGATGTCCGTCCCGACATCGTAGCTTTCGGCACCCGTTCGATGCCCAGCGACAACACGCTGCCTGCCGAACCTCAGTCTGCGAATACAACCACCCCGGAACCCGGCGAAGACCAAGACTTGCCCGAAACCGATCCGAAGGCAGAACAAAGCACCTTTTCTTTCCTGGAATACATAGTCTTTAATGAAGACGAAGAGGTGGTTCGCCAGCAGCAATACGAAAACGAAGGGAGTGGCACGGAATCCATGGAAATCACCGACGAATTTACGCCCGGGATTTATACCATCTGTTTTCTGGCCCATTCCTCAGACGATGTGGAACTGGAGGGGACGGGCCTCACCTTCCCGAGCTCGGTCAGCGAATGCTTCTATTGCAGCGACAACTTCGAAGTGGTTATCGGGGATGATATCCTGAAATCGTTCACGCTGAAGCGTATCGTTTCGCGGGTGGAATTCGTACCGAAAGATACGATTCCGGAAGAAGTGGCTTCATTCAAAATCACCACCTCCGGCATCTACAACACCTTCAACCTCATCAGCGGTTACGCCACAGAGGAAACGACACCTTTCACCCTGGAAAAAACATTCACCGAAACAGACCGGAACGCAGAGCAGAAAATTGTCCATTCGTTCTATACCTTCGTGCCCCAAACGGACGAACCCGACGGAAAAGCAACCCTGGAAAGTGCCTTGTTGCAGGCGCTGAACACGGAAAGCGAAGCTGAACGGGAAAAAACCATCCGCGACATCCCGATTTATGCCAACCGCATCACCCGCTATACCGGGAATCTATACACCAATATCAATGATGCCAATTTCACCATCGAAATTGATACCCAATGGGGAGAAACCATTGAAGAAATCATCGAAGACTGACAAAAAAAGGTGGCACAAAACTGTGCCACCTCACCTAACCACATTTCACAAAAGGACTAAATACCTATTTATAAAAAATCGGGGATTTTATATCAGATTCTCAATATTTTTTATCCGAGGAAGAACTTTTGTGTTTCTTGTTTAATTCTATGGCAAAGGTAGAGCTTTTTCAGAAATCCAACCAAATATTTCTCCCATTTTTATGCCACATCTTTATATGTTTTACAACACATTAGTCGAATATTGTCTGCAAAATATCCAAGGATTTTATCTCCGGGAAGTCGGGCAAATGCAACCGGTAATATTCGATGATCCGACGAATGATCCGC
This sequence comes from uncultured Parabacteroides sp., assembly GCA_944326775.1. GTDB lineage: Bacteria > Bacteroidota > Bacteroidia > Bacteroidales > Tannerellaceae > Parabacteroides. The sequence continues at coordinate 18,984 of CALVFH010000012.1, read as the reverse complement.
ACCCGGTCCTGACGGGAAAAACCGTAGAGCGACATGTTCTCAAAACTGATGCGGAGCAAGCGGGCCAGCACCCGGCTCTCCTCTGGTGAAAGATAATGCGGATGAGTAGGCAAAGACGAAGTAAATTCGCCATTCAACAGGTCGAAATACAATCCTTCTCTCTGCAGACGGGTATCCGGATAAATTCCCAGATAATGCAAAAGCTGGAAAAGAAACACAATATGGAAATTCGCCACCCCTTTATCCAAGGTTTCCAGAAGAGCGACCGAATTATATAAATAATGAAACAAGGGAGCATCCGCTTCCGTATTCCGAACCGTCCGGAAAAGCACCTCCGCTAAAAACAAGGCCAACATATTCTTCACCGGATGGCAAAACGTCTCCGTTTGCGGAAAACAAAAACGACATTCCTTTATCCGGTGCAAATCGCGCTTGGGCAAATGCTCCACTTCCATGTCCAGAACCGCCAAAGGCATGAACAAGGCTTTTTGTACCGTTGACTTCCTGCGCCGGTTTCGGGGAACAAGATAGGAAACCCGCCCGAAAGCCTCTGTATAAACGGCCACAATAGCATAATTATCGTTATAAGGGATGGCATGCAAAACAATCCCCCGTGTATTTGCCTGCATAATTCACTTGCTTTTATATCCGGCAAAGATACATTATTAAAAGGATTTAAATGGCAAAAAGGAACATCACAGCCCCAGAAGTTCTAAACAGAAGTTAAAAAGGCGCTTTATTCCCAATTTCTTCAACAAATGTTTTGCCAGTATTAAAAAAGTATCTACCTTTGCACTCGCAATCGGAAAAGATGGTATCTGAAAACGAGAGCAGTAAAGCAAAATACTTTAAGCGAAGGCCCATTCGTCTATCGGCTAGGACGCAAGATTTTCATTCTTGAAAGGGGGGTTCGATTCCCCCATGGGCTACAATAAACACGATTAAAAAAGAATTAAAGAAAAATCTTAGAAATGGCAAACCATAAGTCGTCAATCAAAAGAATAAGACAGGCTAACGCAAAACGTCTGCATAATAGATATTATGCGAAGACCGCTCGCAACGCAATGCGTGTTTTGCGTGCTACAGAAGATCAGAACGAAGCTCAGACTTTGTTCCCGAAAGTATGTTCAATGTTGGATAAACTGGCTAAGAAACACATTATCCACAAGAACAAGGCTGGCAATTTGAAGTCAAAATTGGCTAAACATGTGAACTCTTTGGCAAAATAAAGCCTGGAGTGTGATGATATAAATGCTTTACATCAATTTCGAGGATGGCCCATTCGTCTATCGGCTAGGACGCAAGATTTTCATTCTTGAAAGGGGGGTTCGATTCCCCCATGGGCTACCAGAAGGAAGGAGTTTTCACTCCTTCCTTTTTTATGCTTTCCCGTGAACACTTTGGAAATTTTTACCACTCCAAATACCGACTATCTCAATAATATTCACTACATTTGTTAGCTTTTTGAAGAAATAGGAATAATTGAATTAAAACAGATAAGCTCATGAGTGAAGAAGTTAAAAATACCTCTCAAGAGTACTCGGCCGACAGTATCCAAGTCCTTGAGGGGTTAGAGGCTGTACGCAAAAGACCTGCCATGTATATTGGCGATATCAGTGAGAAAGGTCTCCACCATTTAGTATATGAAGTTGTCGATAACTCCATCGATGAAGCCTTAGCAGGCTTCTGTACACATATTGAAGTCGTTATCAACGAAGACAATTCTATTACCGTAACAGACAATGGCCGCGGCATCCCAGTAGATATTCATGAGAAAGAAGGCAAATCCGCGCTGGAAGTCGTGCTCACCGTCTTGCATGCAGGCGGTAAATTCGATAAAGGCACCTATAAGGTTTCCGGCGGTCTGCATGGTGTCGGCGTATCGTGCGTGAATGCACTTTCCACCTACCTGAAAGCTGAAGTTCGTCGAAACGGACACATCTATATGCAGGAATTTTCCTGTGGCAAACCGTTGCATGATGTACAAGTCGTAGGTACCGCTGATTCCACCGGCACAACCATCTCCTTCAAACCGGATGGAAGTATTTTCACTACGACAGAATACAAATACGACATTTTGGCTACACGCCTACGGGAATTGGCGTTCCTGAATGCCGGCATTACCTTGGTGTTGACCGACAAACGTGTCAAAAAAGAAGACGGAAGCTACAAGTCTGAAATCTTCCATTCCAAAGACGGACTGATGGAGTTCGTCCGTTATATTGATCGTTCAAAGGAAAAACTCATCCAGGACGTCATTCACATTGTCACCGAAAAACAAGGTATTCCGGTGGAAGTGGCAATGACCTACAACACCTCTTATAACGAGAGTGTTTTCTCATACGTTAATGACATCAACACCATTGAAGGTGGTACGCATCTGGCCGGTTTCCGCCGAGGGCTGACCCGAACCTTAAAGAAATATGCCGAAGATTCCAAATTGTTGGAGAAGGCAAAGGTGGAAATTCAAGGGGATGATTTCCGCGAAGGATTGACGGCCGTCATTTCCATCAAAGTAGCAGAGCCTCAGTTTGAAGGACAAACAAAAACCAAATTGGGCAACAACGAAGTTACCGGCGCGGTAGATCAGGCTGTAGGTGAGGCGTTAGGCTATTATCTGGAAGAACATCCAAAGGAAGCCAAAGCCATTGTCGATAAAGTTATTCTGGCCGCACAAGCCCGTCATGCCGCACGAAAAGCCCGTGAACTGGTACAACGGAAATCGCCGCTTTCCGGCGGAGGACTTCCCGGCAAGCTCGCCGACTGCTCTTCCAAGGATCCGGAACAATGCGAACTCTTCCTCGTCGAGGGAGATTCTGCCGGCGGTACGGCAAAACAAGGACGCGACCGCAATTTCCAGGCCATCCTTCCGCTGCGAGGTAAAATCCTGAATGTGGAAAAGGCGATGGATCACAAAATCTTCGAAAGTGAAGAAATCCAGAATATCTTCCGGGCCATGGGAGTTACCGTAGGCACGGATGAAGATCCGAAAGCCTTGAATCTGGAAAAAATCCGTTACCACAAGGTCATCATCATGACCGATGCCGATGTGGACGGTAGCCACATTGCCACATTGATTCTGACATTTTTCTTCCGCCGCATGCGCGCACTGATTGAGAACGGCTACGTATATCTGGCAACCCCGCCTCTCTACCTGTGTAAGAAAGGAAAAATCCAGGAATATTGCTGGACGGACCAGCAACGCCAAGCGTTTATCTTGAAATACGGTGGAGGAGACGAGAAACAGATTTCAACACAACGCTACAAAGGTTTGGGTGAAATGAACGATCACCAGCTTTGGGAAACGACCATGAACCCGGAAAACCGTACGTTGAAACAGATAACCATAGACAATGCGGCTGAGGCCGACCAGATTTTCTCCATGCTGATGGGTGAAGATGTAGGTCCCCGTCGTGAATTTATCGAAGAGAACGCAACTTACGCCAACATTGATGCCTGATTATGGACTCTATGTTAAACAGACTTTTCAAAAAAGTCGATTGCTTTATCCCAAGGGGGGAACAGACTCCCCCGCGGATAGGCATTTCTGCCAATCATACGGAGGCCGGACAATCCTGTATTGCCGACAACTATGTAAAGGCGGTTCTCAAAGCCGGTGGAGCACCGGTAGTAATCCCTGTTATCACAGATATTGAAGCTCTAACAGCCCTCGTTGAAGGTCTGGACGGTCTGCTGATGAGCGGAGGAGGCGACATCAATCCGCTATTTCTACAAGAAGAGCCCATCCCGCAACTGCAAGATGTAGATACGGAACGTGACACATTCGACTTGATCCTGCTCCGTCTGGCTACCAACCGGCAATTACCGGTCATGGGAATTTGCCGAGGCCATCAGCTGATCAACGTGGCGTTCGGCGGCTCGGTCTATCAAGATATTTATGCTCAACACGCTGAAACAGCATTAAAACATAGCCAGCGGATGCCCCGCAACCAGGTGTCGCACACAGTTACGTGGGAAGATGGGCACCAGATTCAGGTGAATTCCATTCATCATCAAGCCGTACATGAAGTAGCACCGGAATTTATCGCTACGGCAACGGCTCCTGATGGTATCAATGAAGGAATGCGCCATGTAGAGAAACCTATTTTCAGCGTCCAGTGGCATCCGGAATACCTGTTTGAAGCCGAAGACGATTCCGTTTCACGTCGGATATTCGGACGACTGATCCATTGGGCTAAACGCTACCAGCAAGCCCGCCAGATTCATCAACGGATTATTACGCTTGATTCCCATACAGACACTCCGATGATATTCCCCGGTCAATTTAATATCGGGGAAAAAGGAGGAGGAAAAGTAAACCTCCCATTCATGGAAGAAGGCCTGATTGATGCAGTCTTTATGGTTGCCTATATTCCACAAGGACCACGAGATGAACTCTCGTTGGAAAAGGCAACAACTTATGCCGTAGAAAAACTGGACGAAATCAAACGCCAAGAATTAATTAACCCGACGCGAATGGGTCTGGCCTATACGCCGAACGACATTCTGAAACTAAAACAAAAACAGAAGAAAGCCATTCTGATGGGAGTTGAAAACGGATACGCTATCGGTAAAAAACTCAGCAACCTGAGCATGTTTAAAGAAATGGGCGTAAGCTACATTACGCTTTGCCATAACGGAGACAACGATATTTGCGATTCTGCCCGCGGGAAAGGCGAATGGAACGGATTAAGTCCGTTCGGCCGTGAAGTCGTCAAGGAAATGAACCGTTTGGGAATCATGATTGATCTTTCCCATGCATCGGAAAAAACATTCTATGATGTTCTGGAATGCAGCACGCAACCGGTCATAGCCTCTCACTCGGCTGCAAAAGCGCTTTGCGACCATCCCCGGAACCTGACAGATGAACAGATTGTCGCACTGGCCGACCGGGGTGGAGTTATCCAGCTTTGCCTTTACAAGGGATTTATCAACCAAGACTCCGAAAAGGCGTCACTCAGCGATGCAATAAGACATCTGGAACACCTCATCCGGCTGGCAGGTGTAGAACACGTCGGTATCGGATCTGATTTCGACGGCGACGGCGAACTGATCGGTTGCCGTGCGGAAAACGAACTGATCAACATCACCCTGCGCCTTTTGGAACTGGGATATTCTGAAGAAGATTTAAGAAAAATATGGGGAGGGAACTTGCTCCGCGTCATGGACAAGGTGCAAGCAGCTTCCTGCTAAATATGGCTAACAATGAACAAATTGATTTACATATTGACCACCGCAGCCCTTCTTTCCTGCGGCAATTCAGGGGGAAACCAGCAACCGGCAGCGTCCCCTCAAGTCCAACCGGCTTCAACCGCTACTGCAACAGCTCCTGCCACCCCATTCAATGCTGATAGCGCATATCAATATGTAGCCCGGCAAGTAGCATTCGGCCCTCGTGTTCCCAATACGGACGCCCATAAAGCCTGCGCCCGTTTCCTGAAATCCGAATTGGAACGACACGGAGCCAAAGTATTCGTTCAGGAAGCTACCGTCAAAGCTTATGACGACACCCCCTTAGCTATCCAGAACATTATCGGATCTTTTAATCCCGACAGCAAAGACCGTCTGCTGCTTTTCGCTCATTGGGATTCGCGTCCTTATGCCGATGCTGAAGCAAATCCGAAAGACCAGCATTCTCCCATTGATGGAGCCGACGACGGTGCGAGCGGTGTTGGTGTCCTGCTTGAAATTGCCCGGCAACTGGGTGAAAAAGCACCGGCTGTTGGAGTGGACATTATCTTCTTTGACGCGGAAGATTACGGAAAACCGGATTTCGTCAGAAATTTCAAAGCTGATACCTGGTGCCTGGGATCACAATTTTGGGCCAAGAACCCGCACATACCGGGATATACCGCCCGCTTCGGAATCCTGCTCGACATGGTGGGAGCCAAAGATGCCGTTTTCTACAAAGAATACACGTCCATGCGCTATGCCGCACGTTATGTCGATATGATTTGGGAAAAAGCACGTTCATTGGGATACGGAAAATATTTCATCAATGGGGAAGGAGGAGCCATCACCGACGATCATCAGTATGTTATCAGCGGCCGCAACATCCCTTGCCTCGACATTATCAACTACGACCCGGAAACAGAAAAAGGCTTCTCCGACCACTGGCATACGCATCATGACAATATGGATATTATCGACCGTTCAACATTGCATGCGGTAGGTCACACCGTATTGGAAATAATTTATGAACAACATTAATTTAAATACAAAACACCATGACAATTAATGAAATTCAGGATGAAATCATTGAAGAGTTCTCGGCTTTCGACGATTGGATGGATAAATATGCACTTCTTATCGACCTGGGTAACGCCCTGCCGCCTCTCGATGAAAAATACAAAACCGAAAGCAATCTGATTGAAGGCTGCCAAAGTCGTGTCTGGCTCCATGCCGACTATATCGACGGGAATATTATCTTCCAGGGCGAAAGCGATGCGGTGATCGTCAAGGGTATCGTATCCCTTCTGATCCGGGTTTTGTCCGGACATACCCCGCAGGAGATTCTCGATTGCGACTTGCATTTCATCGATGCAATCGGACTCAAGGAACACCTCTCTCCTACCCGCTCCAACGGACTGTTGGCTATGGTCAAACAAATGCGGCTTTATGCCATGGCCTTTAAAATGAAAAGTCAGGAATAACGGATGGCTGATTTCGATATTCATATTTTAGGGTGCGGCTCAGCCCTGCCGACCACGCGACATCTGCCGACCGCCCAAGTCATCAACTTGCGCGATAAGCTTTTCATGATCGATTGTGGAGAAGGGGCTCAGCTGCAAATGAGACGGATGCGAATCCGTTTCAGCCGCATTACCCATATCTTTATCTCCCATTCCCACGGAGATCATTGTTTCGGGCTTCCCGGACTGATTTCCACATTGGGCATGCTGGGACGGAAAGGAGATTTATTCATTTACGGTCCGGAAGAAATAGGGACTTATATCCAAAACATCCTGGATACTTTTTGCCGCGGTATGGAATACCAGGTCATCTTCCACCCGGTAAATACCCAAGAATCCCAGATTGTGATGGAAGACCGGTCCGTAACCGTCCGTTCCATACCCCTAAAGCATCGCATTCCCTGTTGCGGCTATCTCTTTGAAGAGAAGCCTAAAGAAGCACATATCATCCGCGATATGATTGATTTCTATCACGTGCCGGTCAAAGACATCCAACACATCAAACAAGGGGAAGACTTTATAACAGAAGAAGGAGAAATCATCCCCAACTGCAGGCTGACTCGCCCGGCAGAACCGCCTCGCCGTTATGCGTTTTGTTCCGACACCGCCTATGACCCCTCGATTATCCCTTTGGTAGAAAATGTCGATCTGCTTTATCATGAAGCGACATTTGCAGAGGCCGACCTGCCTCGTGCCCAAGAGACATTTCATTCGACGGCACGTCAAGCAGCCGAGATTGCCAAAGCAGCCCATGTAAAAAAACTGCTTATCGGGCACTATTCAGCCCGTTATGAACATCTCGATGATATTCAACGCGAAGCAACAGCGGTCTTTCCTCAAACACTGTTGGCTGAAGAGGGAATGAGTATCCGTCTTTGAGAAGAAAAGCAGAATTGAAGGGCGATAAGCAACATATATCCAAAAACTTCTTATCTTTGTACGCAATAACAAATAAGACTGAGATGAAACTGTTTTACGCCTTTGTCATAGGGATGTCGCTGACGATAGCTTTTCCGCTCTATGCCCAAAAAGACGGAAAGTCTTCACGGCAGACATCAATTGCCCAACAGGCTCCGGCTGTTGAGATTTCAGCAACCGACAGTGCCATCCGTGTCAAAAACGCTCCTCCCGGAAGTGTTTTGGAAATATACAGTGTAGTAGGTATCAAAGTAAAGGAAATCAAGATGACACAACCGTCCGGCGAATATTACGTGAATCTGGAAAGAGGCTACTACATCATCCGCATTGGCGGCACCGTAAGAAAAGTCGCTATCCGATAATCAGCACAAATAAACAAACCATCATAATCATAATCAAAAGCCCCGACTCCTTCCAGAATCGGGGCTTTTGGTCAGGTTTGGTTTCTTTGTTTGTGTTTAATGTTCATTATAGTTTAGTAGAATAGAAAAGGGAGTTTATGTGTGATGTTCCCTGTTTATGCGTATCCTTTTAACATTCCATAGAAATAAAGCGGCTTCAAGACATAAACCTTCAGCAACCAGGCCGCCCACTGCTCCTTCGACATGTCGAGGAGTGAGAACGGGAAAGAAATCATCGGCTCCTTATTATAATCAAACTCGCACAGCAAGACATGACCATAGTCGGTAACAATCGGACAAGCCGCATATCCATTGTATTTTTCCACCGGTTCTTTTCCTTCCATTAGCGATATCAAGTTCTTGGCTGCAATCGGAACCTGTACGCGAGCCGCAGCCGAGGTCTTACTTGTCGGCAGACCGGCCACATCACCTAAGGAAACAATGTTGGAATACTTTTTATGTATCAGTGTTTCCTTATCCACCATGACCCAGCCGCCTTCCGCCAAAGAGCCTTCGCTAAAGCCGAGCCCGGCTTCTTTTACAAAATCAGGTGCAGACATCGGCGGAACGAAATGCAAAAAGTCGTAATCTTCAACAAAGGGAGTCACAACCGTTTCGCCATCTTTCTTCTCGATACGCTCAAAATGCACCTGCTTGGCAGCGGTATCTATACCTTTCACCCGGGTATTCAAGTTAATAGGTATATTCCGTTCTTTGTAGATTGCCTTTAACCTCGGGGTAAAAAACTTCACGTCGTAAAGATCGCGCTCTGCCGTAAAATAATCCAATTGAAGACCGTCACGCGTACCCTGTTTGCGAGCATAATCTTCTGTCAGCAAACAGATCTTTTTCGGCGCTCCGCCACACTTATGTTTTGTATAGGTATCGGTATAAACACCTCGTCCGCCTTTGCGGGCAAATTCCTGCATCGCTTTCCAAGTCTTTTGCGCGCCTTGGAAATCATAAATACAGTGAGCATTGCCTGTCCCCAACTGATCGTAAGACATGCCTTCCACCTGGTCCCAGTTAATCTGAATACCCGGGGTGAGCACCAGAAAGTCGTAAGCGACCTTTCCATTGGCCACCGTAGTTACCTGGTTCCAGACCGGATCGATTGCCCGTACCGAATCTTTTATCCATTTGATTCCACCCGGTATGCAATCTTCCTGCTTTTTCCACACATCGTCCGGCTGATAAACCCCCGAAGCAATCAGGGTAAAACCCGGTTGGTAGAACTGACGATCACTCGGATCGATCAAGGTAATATCAGGCTTGTCAAGCCAGCGTTTCAATCGTGCAGCCATTGCTATGCCGGCGGCGCCTCCGCCTACGATAACAATTTTACCTTTAGCCTTACTTGAAAAAGCCTGGGCCTTTTCCGTATTGACCGCAGACAATAAACCTGCAGCCATCAAAAGCTGGAAAAAGCGACGACGGCTCATTCCTTTCTGCTCGATTGTGGTTAAAATTTCACTGAACTGACTTTCTGACATCTCTCTGCTCCTTTTATTTTCTGCAAAGAAAGAGGATGTGCCGGAATAAACCTAATTTTTAGATACAACACGAGTTGCGCAAGTCGTTTTTGAGGTATTGATGTACCCTATATCACTTGCTCAAAATCTTTTTCTGCTTATATAATAATTTGATTTGAAATAGAATAGTATTATCTGCTTTCTACACGGACAGGAAGATTTAGAAATCCATCAAGAAGTCCACGAGATTGGTTTCTCCATCCAGTCCCAAGCGTTTGCGAAGGCGATAGCGTCTTAATTCTATGGCTCGGACCGAAACATTCATCAGCGAAGCAATCTCTTTAGTGGAAAGATTCATGCGCAAGAGGCAACAGATACGCAAATCGCCCGTCGTCAAGTCGGCATATTGCTGGCGCAAGCGCTCAAGGAAACTCTGGTGTGCGCTGTTGAAATACGATTCGAACAGCAGCCAGTCGGCCTTGTTCTCCATCGTCTCTTCCATCAGGGTATGCAACTTCGTATAGAGCTTGTTCGGATAACGGTCGCCCAGCACCTCTTTCTGCCGCTCGAATTCCTCAAGGATGGAACGGATTGCCTGATTTCGTTTCACCAAAGCCGACGTCTGCAAGGTCAGCTCGTTGTTTTTACGGTGAAGCTCCGATTCCAGCATCTCATTCTTCATCTGCTCCACCTTATGCACCTCTTCCTGTTTTTCCTGTGCCTTCTTGGCCGCTTCTTCCTTCCGGAGATTGCGCAAATGATACCGGATACCTCCGGAAACAATAAACCAGCCGACAAGGATATAAAGGATATACGCATAAATCGTATTATACCACGCCGGACGCACCTTGATATGCAGAATCATCTCCGGCCAGGTCCCTTTCGCCACGTATTTCCGGACGCGAAGATCGTATTCCCCTTCCGGCAACTGCACGAACGAAATCTTCCCGCCTTTCTGCCACTCCGACCACTCCGTAGAAATCCCGTCCAAGCGATAGGAAATCTGATGGTTGGGCGTAAAAATCGTTGTCCCCACATAAATATTCAACTCCTGGAAATTATAGGGAAGGGAAATCTCGGTCGTATCGGCAGGCAACAGATGCTCGCCTCGGTTATCCTTATAACTGATCCGCCGGAAAGCCGGCATGGTCAGTTGCGTCATGCTCGCCATGATTTTCTGCGTATTCAGCAACAAGACCCCCTGCATCGTCGCCACCACGCTCAGCGAATCATTGAAGGGAATAATCCGTTGTCCGCGCGTAGCCAGGTTCAGGTTGTAATTATCGAACAACACGCGGCATTTCAGGCGGACCGTCCCGCCATCCACGGCGAAAAGTCCGGCTTCGTTCCCTTTCACCAACCAATAAAGTTCATCATTCACCGGATAGATATTCTCCGGGTCGGCAAACGTCTCGGTATGCTCCGTATTCCGGAACATCGCCGGAAACTCACCCGGCTCCAGAATCTTCTTCGGTGTAAAGACCTGGGCAACGTCTTCGCCGCGAACCGGAACAAAACTGTCGTTCGGACGGATCGACCGCTGGAAATAGCCCCGATTCGTCTTTATATATAAGGTAGAATCGACCAGCTCCGCATCATAGAGCTGCCCGACCAGACTTCGCCCGCCAAGCATGAACAACGGCGGATTGATATCGACCTGGGCTATCCCATTGTCCAAGGCGAGCCAAACCAGATTGTTATCCTGCACCCCGATATTGCGCACCATGTTGTCGAGCAGCAAGTCCGAGGCATCCACATGATGGACAATCTGCCGTTCCTTGTCGGTGATATACAACCCGTGGCGCTCCGTCCCGATAAAATTCAGCCGCTGGGTCGAAGCATAAGCCAACGGGCAGGCCTCCATAATCTCGGAATCGAAAGGTCCGTCAAGCGTATCTTCTTCAAAATAGTAGGAAGGGTACGGCGTCTCTACCGGCGTATAGTGCATTCCGCCCAACTGGTCGCGCAACCAGTAGCCGTCGCCGCTCTCGCCCCGCGAAAAAACCGTGTCGTTGTGGAAAGAGACTTTCATGAGCGAACTTTTATCGGGCAGGGTATGCAGCAGCCACGTATTGCCGTCGAATTCAAGCAGTCCCGAATTATTGGCCACATAAAGAATCCCGCGGTAAGAGATTGAAATGTCCCAATTCTGGCAACTCGCCTCATAATCATTAATGGTATAGTTCTGCACCAGCACCGACGTATTCTCTTCCGCCCGCAGCCAGCTCCATACCATCAACAAGCATAAGATGTTAAACCAGTTTCTCATATTCTGTCCTGAATTCTTCCTGCAAATATAAAAACATTTTTAACTCCAACCGGAAAATCTTCGTGGCAGTGTGCCACACGGGCGTTACGGTCATTGAGTAACGAGCGTTGCTGCCGCGGAGTAACGAGCGTTACGGTCGCAGAGTAACGAGTGTTACGGTCACGGAGTAACGAGCGTTACGGTCACGGAGTAACGAGCGTTACTGCCACTGCCACGAAAATCAAGCCGGTTCTTTCCCCTTATTTATACTCCTGCCAGCTCTTGATCTGGATGTCTTCCATACGCATCGTGCAGAAGGCATTGATGAAGGCACTGGCCAGTCGGGCATTGGTAATCAAGGGAATATTATGATCGATAGCCGCACGGCGGATACGGTAGCCGTTGGTCAGCTCGCGCTTGCTATGGTCTTTCGGGATATTCACCACCAGTTCAATCACGTGCTGGGAAATCAGATCCATGATTCTCAAATCGCCCTCTTCGTCGGGCCAGCAGGCCGTAATGGCGTTCACCCCGTTTTCGTTGAGGAATTTCGCCGTCCCGTGGGTAGCATAGATCGTATAGCCCTTGCTCTGGAGTTCGCGGCAGGGTTCCAGCAAATCTACCTTGCTCTTGGCAGCCCCCGAGGAAACCAGAACGTTCTTCTTCGGCACCGTGTTGCCTACCGCAATCATGGCCGAGAGCAGCGCTTCGTTGAAATCGTCGCCCAGGCAGCCAACCTCTCCGGTCGAGCTCATATCCACACCCAATACCGGGTCGGCATTGTGCAGACGGGCAAACGAGAACTGGGAAGCCTTCACGCCAATCCAGTCGATATCGAACGCGCTCTTGTCCGGCTTCGTATATTCGGCACCCAGCATGATGCGGGTTGCAGTTTCGATGAAGTTGCGTTTCAAGACCTTGGAAACGAACGGGAAGCTGCGCGACGCGCGGAGGTTACATTCGATAACCTTCACATAGTTGTTCTTCGCCAAGAACTGGATGTTGAACGGACCGCTGATGTTCAGTTCCTTGGCAATCTGCTTGGCCACTTTCTTGATGCGGCGGGCCGTCTCGAAATAAATCTTCTGAGCCGGGAAGACCAGCGTGGCATCACCCGAGTGGACGCCGGCAAATTCCACATGTTCGGAAATCGCATATTCCACGACTTCGCCATTCTTGGCTACGGCGTCGAACTCGATTTCCTTCGCGCCCTGCAGGAATTCGGAAACCACGACCGGGAAGTCTTTCGACACCTTGGCAGCCAGACCGAGGAACTCGATCATCTGCTCTTTCGTGTGGCAGACATTCATCGCTGCCCCTGAAAGCACGTACGACGGACGGATCAGGATCGGAAAGCCCACCTCGGCGATGAACGCATCGATTTCGTCCATGCTGGTGAGTTCGGCCCAACGCGGCTGGTCGATGCCCAGCGAGTCGAGCATGGCCGAGAACTTATGACGGTTTTCCGCGCGGTCGATGGAGAGCGGCGAGGTACCGAGGATAGGCACCTGCTGGCGGTGGAGCTTCATCGCGAGGTTGTTCGGAATCTGTCCGCCCACCGAAACGACAACGCCCTTCGGCATTTCCAGGTCGATGATGTCGAGCACACGTTCGAAGGAAAGCTCGTCGAAGTAGAGGCGGTCGCACATGTCATAATCAGTCGATACCGTTTCCGGGTTGTAGTTGATCATGATGGACTTATAGCCCAACTTGCGGGCGGTCTGCGCCGTATTGACCGAACACCAGTCGAATTCCACCGACGAACCGATGCGGTAAGCACCCGAACCCAGGATAACCACATTCTTGTCGCTGGGGTAATACGGAATATCGTGGTCGCTGCCATCGTAAGTCAGGTAGAGGTAGTTGGTCAGTTCCGGATGTTCCGAAGCCACGGTGTTGATTCGTTTCACGCTCGGCAGAACGCCCAACTTCTTGCGAAGGCTGCGCACCCGCAGGTTTTCCGCCTCCATCTTCCCGGAAGGATTCTCCACATAACGGGCAATCTGGAAGTCGGAAAAGCCCAAACGCTTGGCCTCGCGGAGGACGTCGGTGGGCAGGTCTTCTATCTTATGGTATTGCTTCAACACCTGGGTATAATCGACAATGTTCTTCAGTTTGCCGATGAACCACGGGTTGATCTTGGTCAGTTCATAAATACGTTCTACGGAATAGCCCTTTTCCAGAGCCTGGGCAATCGCGAAAATACGCAGGTCGGTGGGGTTCGCCAGTTCGTTGTCGAGATCGTCGAACACCAAGTCGTTGTTGCCTACGAAGCCGTGCATGCCCTGCCCGATCATACGCAAACCTTTCTGCATGATTTCCTCGAAGCACTTGCCGATTGACATGATTTCACCGACAGACTTCATGCTCGAACCGATCTTGCGATCGACGCCGACAAATTTCGACAAGTCCCAACGCGGGATCTTTACAATCATATAATCTACTTCCGGAGCCTTGTAAGCTGAGTTGGGGGTACCCATCTCGCCGATTTCATCCAGCCCGTAGCCCAAAGCCAGCTTGGCGGCCACAAAAGCCAGCGGATAACCGGAAGCCTTGGATGCCAGGGCAGAGGAACGGCTCAAACGGGCGTTTACCTCAATCACGCGGTAATCGTTGGTTTCCGAATTGAAGGCATACTGGATGTTGCATTCCCCTACGATGCCCAAATGGCGGATGGTCTGGCGCGACAAGTCCTGAAGCCATTCCAGTTCCTTTTCCGTCAGCGAGCAAGTCGGAGCAACCACGATACTCTCTCCCGTATGTACACCCAGCGGATCGACGTTTTCCATGCTCACCACCGTAAAGCAATGGTCGTTCTTATCGCGGATCACTTCGAACTCAATTTCTTTCCAGCCTTTCAACGATTCTTCCACCAGGATTTGCGGAGCATAGGCAAACGCACTTTCCGCCAATTCGCGCAATTCCGCCTCGTTCTGGCAGATACCGCTACCCATACCGCCCAAAGCGTAGGCCGAACGGATCATGATCGGGTAGCCGATGCGGGCGGCCGCAGCCACCGCGTCTTCCAGCGTCTCCACCGCCTGGCTCACCGGAGTCTTGATGTTAATCTCTGTCAGCTTTTTCACAAACAAATCGCGGTCTTCCGTGTACATAATAGCTTCAACCGAAGTACCTAAAACCTGCACGCCATATTTGGCCAACGTCCCGCTGGTGTAGAGCGCCGTACCGCAGTTCAAAGCGGTTTGCCCGCCGAAAGCCAGCAGAATGCCATCCGGTTTTTCCTTTTTAATCACCTCTTCCACAAAATAGGGGGTGATTGGCAAGAAATAGACTTTGTCTGCCACACCTTCAGAAGTTTGAATCGTCGCAATGTTCGGATTCAACAGAACCGTGCTGATGCCTTCTTCTCTCAAAGCCTTCAGCGCTTGCGAGCCTGAATAGTCAAATTCGCCCGCCTGTCCGATCTTCAGGGCCCCCGAGCCCAGAACGATCACTTTTTTAATACCACTTCTCGACATAAGTAAATCGGTTGTTTTGTTTGATATGAATATTATAGAATGTATTAGCAAAAAAAATGCGTTAGTAAAATTAACTAACGCATTTGAGATTACGAAAATATTCTTCTAAAGAATGAAAATTCCGGCCCCGCATCGACTTGAAAACGGCCGATTCCTGTAATTCAGACGTAAAAATGCGGTTATCCATGAATTTATTCCTTATTTCAGGCAAAGGTACGCCTTTTTCCCGACACCGGCAAAACTTTCTTAATCTTCCTTCAACGCTTCGTCGAGTTTCTTGGCGGCTTCTTCAATGTCTTTCCCCAGGTTCTTGATGCCTGCCTTGGCTTTCAGGGCGGCATAGGCGGTCTGGCATTTGGCGACTTCCATCTTCTCTTCAACTGTCAGCTCGTCGGCAAACTTCTTATAGGTCTCATCGGAGAAACGGGCAAACTTCTTGTCGGCCTTTTCCCAGTCCGACGCGGAATAATCGGCGCATTCGTCAGCCACCTTCTCAACAAACGCATCGAAATCTTCAAGATACGATTCTTTACTTTGGCACGAAACCAACAACGCCGCCGTAAGGGCGATAAAAAGATACTTTTTCATGACAATTTGAATTTGTTTCGGACAAATATACGATTTTACCGGAATGCTCCGATTCCTTTTTCCGTTTTTAATACTTTATTTCTTATCTTTGCCCCCGCCTGCACACAAAACAGGCACAAGGTGTATTAACGTAAGATTTATAATATAGAACCGACATGGAAACAGTAGTTAGTGGCATCCGTCCGACCGGAAATCTCCATCTGGGGAACTATTTCGGAGCCGTCAAAGGCTTCTTGCAAATGCAGCATGAATACAATTGCTTGTTCTTCATTGCCGACTGGCATTCGCTGACGACCCATCCCCACCCCGAAAATATCCGGAACAGCGTGAAGACCATCCTTTCCGAATATCTGGCCTGTGGCATCGACCCCGAAGTGGCAACGATTTACGTGCAGAGCGACGTCCCCGAAACCGTAGAACTCTACCTTTATTTAAATATGAATGCCGGCATCGGCGAACTGATGCGCACGACGTCTTTCAAAGACAAGGCACGCCAGCAGCTCCATATCGACCGCGTACATACGACGGACGGCGACGTGGAACGTGAAATCTTCAACGAAGGCAACAAGCATAGCGTGAGCGCCGGCCTGCTGACTTATCCGACCCTGATGGCTGCCGATATCATCATCCACAAGGCGGTGAAGGTGCCCGTCGGCAAAGACCAGGAGCAGAACATGGAGATGGCCCGCCGCTTCGCCCGCCGCTTCAACCAGACCTACGGCGTCGAGTTCTTCCCCGAACCGGCCTCGTTCTACTATTCCCACAAGGCCATCAAGGTGCCCGGACTGGACGGCTCCGGCAAGATGGGTAAGAGCGAGGGCAACGCCATCTATCTGATCGACGACGAAAAGACCATCAAGAAGAAAGTGATGAAGGCGGTTACCGATTCCGGTCCTACCGAGCCCAACAGCCCGAAACCCGAACCCATCGCCAACCTCTTCACCATGATGGAAATCGTCTCGTCGAAAGATACCTACGACTATTTCAACGAGAAATACAACACGTGCGAAATCCGCTACGGCGACATGAAGAAGCAGCTGGCCGAAGACATCAACAACTTCTGCGCTCCCATCCGCGAACGCATCCTCGACATCCGCGCCAACGAAGAGCTTCTCGCCAAAGTAGCCCGCGAAGGGGCTGCCAAAGCCCGCGAAAGTGCCGCCAAGACACTCAACGACGTGCGTGAGATCATCGGCTTCAGAAGATACATCTGATTATCTCCTATCTATAAAAGAACCGTCCCGCCCTTTCCACAGAGGAGAGAGGCGGGACTGGTTTTTTAATTGTCTCAAAATAAGTAATAATCTTATTACTAACAAGAATATTACAAAAACTGGCTTCTTTTCCTCGAAAACGTGTATATTTGCATATCCAATAACCTCGAAAACGTGAAATTTTGCGGGTTCAATAACCTCGAAAACGTGAAATTTCACAGGTCCGATAATCTCGAAAACGTGAATATGAAACGGAAAATATATGATAAGTTACTGGAATGGAAGAGGAACCACAAGGGGGATACCGCTCTTCTGATAGAAGGTGCCAGACGTATAGGAAAAAGTTACATCGTAGAAGATTTCGCACGCAATGAGTACGAGTCTTACATTCTAATCGATTTCAGCAAGGTAAATCCTCAAGTGATAGACTTTTTCAACCTCTATCTGGATGACCTTGACATGCTTTTCATGAACCTGGAACTTTACTTCAGGCGAAAGCTCACTCCTCGGCAAACCAAAGACGAGGAAGCCCGCTCCCTGATTATTTTCGACGAAGTACAATTCTGCCCCAGGGCACGGGCGGCAATCAAGCACCTGGTGGCCGACCGCCGCTTCGACTTCATAGAAACAGGTTCGCTCATCTCCATCAAGAAAAATGTCAAAGACATCATGCTGCCTTCCGAAGAACATGCTATCGAGATGTTTCCCATGGATTTCGAAGAGTTCTTATGGGCTCTGGGCGACGAAATGCTGATGTCCTATATCCGTATGCAGTTCGATAAACGGTTGCCGATGGGTACCTTCCACCGCCGGGCAATAGACTATTTCCGTCAATACCTGATTGTCGGTGGCATGCCTCAAGCGGTTTCAAAATATGTGGAAACTCGCGACTTTAACAAGGTGGACGAAGTGAAACGCGACATCCTGGCACTCTACCGCAACGACATCCGCAAATATGCAGACAACCAGGAAACCAAAGTCGCCGCCATCTTCGAAGAAATCCCGGGGCAGCTGCAAAAGCATGAAAAGAAATTTGTCCTGTCGGCATTGAACAGCGATGCCCGTATGCGCGACTATTCCCAGGCGTTCTTCTGGCTGAGCGATGCCAAAATCATCAATTGCTGCTATAACTCTACGGAACCAAGCATCGGACTGCGGTTGAACGAGGAACGCTCTACGCTGAAATGCTATATGGGCGATACCGGATTGCTGATCAGCCATGCCTTCGATGAACGCGGCATAGTCAGCGCCGACCTTTACCGGAAACTGATGTTCGACAAGCTGGAAGTGAATGAGGGTATGCTGGTGGAAAACATTGTGGCGCAAATGCTACGCGCATCAGGACATAAACTGTATTTCTTCAGCAGCAACTCCAAAACATCCGCAGAAGACCGCATGGAAATAGATTTCCTGATTTCCAAACCGGTCATTACAAGCCGGCATAACATTTCGCCCATAGAAGTAAAATCAGGAAACCGTTACACCCTGAACTCATTGAAGAAATGCATCGCCAAATACAACGCCCAATTATCCACTCCCTATGTGCTTCATGACAAGGATGTAAAAGTAGAAAACGGCATCGTATATCTACCTTTATATATGACTCCCTTGCTCTGAACGCTTTCGGGATGCTCTAACCGCCCATTTTAAACGCCTTTTAAATACCGTTTAAAAACTGCTGCCATCCTTTCCGGAAAAAGGACGGCATGAATTTGGAAAAAGGATGGCATGAATCGGAAAAAAGATGCCATACTTTTTGGAACGATATGGTTTAGGAAGCGTAAACCCCCGTTTTCGTCCTTAAAAACCTATGTTTTCGTTGATAAAACCCATAGGAATGGAAAAAATTCCAGGTTTTTCCTTGCAGTTTCGCAAATCGTCGTTACCTTTGCATCGAATCCCCAAGGGAAAGTGTTCCCGGTAATGGCGGAATCAACATTTTAATGTTAAGCATTTACGGATATTATTCCTA
>CALVFH010000011.1 GCA_944326775.1 uncultured Parabacteroides sp. | reverse complement strand
ATATCGTGGTTTGCCCCGTGCCTGAGAACGTAACAACCTGCTGCGGTCAATTCCGCAAATAACTGATTGTACTTCATGATTTAAAAGACCGTTTTATATTAAGACGCTGCAAAGATAGCGTTTTTGCTATAATGCAACAACAAAAACATAACATTTTTGCTATCTTAAAATTTGTTCCTGGGAACAAAATAGCCGTGTTAAAAAGTCGCTGATAGTGTCTGGAAAACACCAATAAGATTCCTGCAGATTGTAACCTCATTCATCCTTTTCCATCTTCCGCATCGCATACAACTCACAAGAGGAACAATTAATCGGCAAATAGTAGTGGATAGTGTTATCTTCCTCCTCTTTTGTCGTGTCCCTTTTCATCTGTTGCAGGTCTGCCAGCTTCATCAGTATTTCCGTTTTCTGCTTGGGGTCTTTGGTAGCATCAGCGAGAATATTCAGTTCTGAAACGATGGCATCCTTATCCCTTCTCCCAGATTTCGGTTTGTCGCCTTCCGAAGCCCTATCTTGTAGAAGGATTCTTCTTTCATCAAGGTATTTCTTCACATCGGGAGACCTCAGCCAGCGCAAAGCCATGCGGTGTATATTTACTTGGCTGTCGGTCTTAATCCGAGACCTGCGGCTGAGGGTATAGGCTTGGTCTACATCTCCATTCAGAAGGTAAGCATCAAGGCAGAACTTCTCGATGTTTGTCAGCATCTCGCTTTCATTCTGCTTTCTTCTTCCCATCGTCGGCCTCGCTTTCCTGTTGGATGAAATATTTGGCTAATTGCAATTCCCTATCTACAAGGTTATCGTTGTAGATAAACAACTGTCGGCATAGCTCGTATGCTTCCTTGTTGTCTCCTTCGACGATAGCCGTCATTATCCGGTGCAATTCCGTAATGTTGTACGAGATTTCTCCTACTGTTACCTTCGTAAGCAAGATGTTGCTCAGTGGTATTTCAAGTAAAGTCTTTATGTCTCTCATCGTGTTTATGAATATTAAAATGTTCAACTTCGTATATTTTCGAGTATGAAAAAAGTACAATATTATGCGTTTACACTTTCACTTAATCCTATAATTATTAATCTTTTATACTATATTCAAGATACAATATATACGATATATTATAGATAAACTATATTCAATTATGGGGAATACGTTTTACAGCACCTTCCCAGAACGGTTTACCGGGGTTCTCCTTCTTCCACTCGTTAATGAAGTCCAAACCCTCATCTGTCCCGAGATAATCCTCGAATGTGCCTTCATAGCCCATTGCGTGCAATGCGTCGTCGGCATTGATGTTTATTTCGCCTGTGAGCTTATTCTTGTAGAAATGGACTGGATTTCCCTCAAAGTAATCCAAGTACACGATGTCCGTCAATGTCTCTTTAACAATTTTCATAAGTACGTGAGTTTTTAATGGGATATGCGGAATTTACCGCACACCCCGGGTTAATATTAATCTTCGTTGTTCTGTTCTTCCAACATCCGGATAGCTTTTGGGTTCATCTTACCTATCCTGATTCCGATGGCATTGCAGAACCAATCTTTTGAAAACTCTTCTATGAGGAATTTTCCGACGTTTTGGGAGCTGTATTGTAGCGGGACGTAAAGATGTACTTTCTCCCAGTCGAAAAGCCGCTGTAGGGCTTCTTTGGCCTCTTGGATAACTTGGAAATACTCTTTGTCCTCCTCTGTGAAACGCTTAGTGAATCGCTCCGTCAATATCCTATCGACTTCTGCCCGGTCGTAATGTAATGTTCCGTCGCTATCTTGGATGATAGGGTATTTCTCTGCCTGTAGGAAATTGCCAACAGTGTTTCGGGCTGAGGCCGTTCGTTCTTTCAGGTCAAGGAAAGTTTTCTTTATCCGCTTCCGTTCCTCCTTGGGAATGAAACCTAACTTTCCGATATAGGAAGCCTCCGCCTTATCTATCCACTTAGCAAAGGCATCTTCCGAGGTTACTATCTTCCGTAGCGTACCAATGTCAGTCGGCAAGTCTTCAGCCCTGAGTGATGCCAGATTCCTATTTACTCCTTCTTCCTGCACTTCAAGCTCTTTAATAATGCCTTCTTTCAAGGCTTCCTGTACAATAAAGTCATCTAATGTTTCCATAATGTTTTTAATTTTAATGGATTAATACTGGTCTCCGAATCGTGGGGACTTGTTTTTGAACCTGTCAGCAAAGAAACCGTTCAAACGCTCTTCTTCCTTGGCTCTGGCCTCTTCCTCAGCCTTGCGGCGTTCTTCTTCGGCCTGTTCTTTGAAATTCTGGTCTAAAACCTCATCCAAGAGCAATCGACGCATCGTGTCCTCGCTCATGTTGTTTACTTGTTCAAAAGTCAATCGTTGCATATTGTTGTATTTTAAAAAGTTAATAATATTCTATTTCTTGCAGGAAGTCATTGTAACAATGGATGACTGCATAATGACCTCCTGCAGCTTTTATTTGTTTTTCTACAGCCTTCTGGACTTCGCTCTGCCGGTCTCTGCCAACCTTAATCTCCAGATTGTACGTCCGGCCACGATATGTTACTTGCACGTCGGCAATACCTTTTGTAGTTCCGGACTTTCGCCACTTCTTCAAACGGCTGTCGTACTGGCCTTGGGAGTTCTGACGCTGAAAGAATGCTCCGTGAACTTTCGCCCATGCCTCGATACATCCGGCAAGCCCGTTGGCCGTATCGTCCCGGAATGCCTTCTTAAACCGGCATTGGACCGGGATAGAGGATTGCCGGTATTTCCAGATATAGTAATCATTCTCCAGTTGCTTTACCGAATCCGGCTTCTTATACCGGGGTTTTGGAGTTACCTTCGCTCTACTTATAGTTGGCAAATCTATCATATCATAATCCTTTGAAAGTTACGCCATAATCCTTACATATTTCAAAGAAGCTACCTATACCTATACGCTTGCTTGTCCGCAAAAGGTTGTCAAACTTCTTATCCGATTCTCCACGCTTATAGGCCGGATTCTGTGCGCTGCACACATGGAAAAATTGCCTGCCTTGCTCGCCCAATGAAGCCAATGCGCATCCTATGGTAAACCACGAATTGTAATCACCTGTTATATCTATCTTGTTCTGTGCTATCAGGTCGCAGCATTTAGAGACCTTATCCAGCACGGCATCGCCTGAGTATTGATACGAAATGAAAGGCTTGGGCTCAACGTAGTAGCTTTCATACGGGACTGCCTCAGCATTGATATACGGCTCTGGGTCGTAGGACAAACAGCGCATTCGGCACACATCACCGCAAGCCGGGTCTATGGTGATACCCATCTTTGCAAAATCCCGCTTCAACTGCTCGAATTGTTGTTTATGGCAGTGAGGGTACTTGAGCGGAATGATGGCAAAGTAGCCGTTCCCGCTTACCGAAAGACTGACATAGGCGATTTGAGGGAGTTTTGAAAGCTCCTGCTTTACTTCGCCCCAGTTATCTATATCTAAGTTATCCTGGCGGTCTATATCCACACAAATAAGCCCGGAATGCTTTACGAGGTTGTCTGCCTTACGGGTCGGCTGGAACACTCCGGAAATACAGGCCATAGGAAGGCGTTGCTTGATTTTGTTCCGTTCCTCTTTCGTAGGCAACGAACGTAGGTATTCAATTTCTGAAGCGTGCTTCGTATCGAAAAGGAATGCACGAAGTTTGCAGGTCGTGCCGTACACGTCCCGGACACCGTAGTATATCGAAATCTCTGTATCAAAAATATCTTGCTTCATATTCTCTAATTTATTAGGAGGTTATCAGGTTATTGGTTATATATTATATTTTTATTTAGTATTCAATATATTACACAATTTCACCTGATAACCTCTGTTGTTATGCTATCTAAATACCATCGACTTGGTGGTTATCGCGCATCTGCGCATTATCATCTTTATTATCAATACTTTTACTCTCTGATAACCTATAACCTGATAACCAAGCATACTTTTTTAGACATTTGGCAATGTATGGCTGTGAAACTCCGAGGGCATCAGCGAACGCTCTTTGACTTTTGGGTTTGTTGGCAAAGTATACCCTTGCTATCATTTCTTCGTTGCCCATTTCCCTTGTCTCTGGCTTCTTACGTCCTTCCAACAGCTTGGCATAAACCTTCTCAGCGCACCATATAAAATACTCCATGCAGCGGCAACTGTATTTCATTTCTTCAGGGGTAATGTCTGGGGTAAAGCGGCCATTTTCAAGTAAAGAGCTTTTCCCAAGAATGTGAGTTATACCAGCCCAGCGGATAGCATAAATTTGTATTTTGGAGTAAACGGAACTCATATATTCGTCGGTCTCTGCTTTCAAGGATTGAAGTTTATTGTAAAAATCTTCGTAAACATGTTTGGCTTCGCCCCGCAAATACATCTTGCCCCCATCTACTAAAAAATCATGTATCAATAAATTTTTGATACCTATCCCCCAGCTATTTGCAATGGTTTCCGGCAATGTTTCTTCGCTGTACATGGGCGGGGGCGTAGCATTGGGGTAAACATAAAGCCATCTCTGATTGAAACCAGAACCCATCATCAAAGTATTGCCGAATGTATCCGCAAGGATAGAAGGCTGGATTGAACCCAACATGGCCATGTAAGGACTATTAATTAATACTGGGTCATCGCCTTTTCTATTAACTGTAAGGGTATCATGGTCATTTATACTTAAAAGCTGCGTCAGTTCTCCTGATTTGTTATATCTACACAGGTTGTCTATGAATGTCCTCAACTCATCCATACTAAGAATGACCCCATGAGGGCTAAACATCAGTATTTGTGTTCGTGCCTCCGGGGTGCAATCGGAAACTATGTGCTGACGAAATATAGGTTTGTCTGCTTTATCGTCCCCTGCAGCCTTCCAAAGTTTCAGGTCTTTTCGGAACTCCTCGTATGCTCGGGCGTCCACATCTTTCAATGGTTGCAAAAGAAGACGCATAGGGGTACTCTTATTCGTCCCAGAAGGGGCAACAATGCAGACCCATAGGCAAGGATAGTTTCTGTATTTGCCATCGTCTATTGTCAGTCTCGTTCCTACAGCAGCACCAGCTACAGCAAACGCACTGGCTATTACCATATCTTGCGGACATTGATATACAGATACTACTGCTTGGATATATTCCTGCACCTGCTCTGATAAAGCGTCCATAGACAAAGAGGGAGCACTATTCTCCAGCCCTCTTGGATTGATAGATAGATTAGTCATAACTTACGCCCTCCCAGCGTTCCCAGAAAGATAATTGTCTGTTATCATTGATGGGCAACCAATATAGCTTGCTATGATCTTCCTGCCTCCTGTCTTGGATATTCAGACCTGAGCGCCGCAAAGTAGAAATGAATCGGCGTGCATCGTTGGTTCCTGTCATTTGATTGATGTCTCTGGCAGAATATTTGCCACCACGCAAAAAAAGCGCCTTAATTCTTTCGATAATCGGAATATTGTCCGTACCTTTGCCCCTGCTGAAGGGAAGATTGGCGGTCATTATGACTGCCTTTTTTCTTTTAGTCATATTCTTATTTTTTTACACGTTTATACTTCGCTAATTTGTTTTCTCTGAGAGCATCGTCTATTTCCCTGGAATCGAACAAAACTCTCTGGCCTAAACGCCGGGGGTGTATCATTCCTACCTTAACCATTCTGGATATAGTTGGCAGAGAAACTCCGAGCTTCTCTGACAGCTCCTTCCGGCTGTAATAATGCACTTCCTTACGCTCTGTCTGAGACAATACTTCAGAAACTGCGTCTTTCACTATCTCGTAGAAAAGAGGCTTGAAGGATTGCCATAGTTGATTAATAAGTTCTGTCATTTTTTTCCTTTTTTTGAGCTCCAAAAAAAAAAGAGCCTACGGCATAACGAGCGTGTCGCTATGCTATAGGCTCTCTTTGAAGCTCTGATTTGTTTATTATGTCTGGGGCAAATATAGATACATTCTATTAAACTTGCAAGAAATATTGATAAATTCTATAACAGTAGAAAACATAATAGAAACATAAAGATAACTATACCAATAATTTAGATTGAAACAAAGATAAAAAAGAAGGGGAAGAAAAAAAATTTGAGATGGAGTAACCATTTATTAACATTTATTAACATAGGGGGGGGTACCATACATTGTCCCACCCCTCTAAAACATCTTGCTAGCATAAACACTTATACCATCCTGTTATTCAGGAATATATCATACTAAGCAATCTTCATGTTGTTATCCCTGAAATATTTTTCCTTCCGTGCTTCCATAGCCTTCTCTACTTCCGTAAGTTTTAGATACGTCTGCAGCTGCTTCTCGCTTGCGTGGCCAGTAATGGCCATGATGCTACTCAAAGAAGCTCCAGCCTTGTACATATTCGTTGCGAATGACCGGCGAGCGGTGTGCGTCTTAATCAGGTCGCAGAACCTACGCTTGGCTTTGTATTCCATTGAGCCTCTTTGTTCGTCCAGTTCTACTATTTCTGTCCAGCCGAGCAATTCCCCTACCTTCTTGATATAGTCATTAATTTTTTGGTCAGGCAGCTTGGGCAGTACGCCGTCGTATTTTTTTAGAATAGCCTCAACACGGTAATCCAACGGGATAAACACAACTTTTCCCGTCTTCTCCTGCTTTAACTTGATATATTTGTTTCCATCTGATAGAGTTACTATCATGTTCTCATTAATGCGTTTATAGTCGCTTATTCGCTGTCCTGAGAGACATCCAACAACAAACACATCACGAGCCTTCTCCCATGCTTCATGTTGAGATAAATCCAGTTCATAAAGCTCTTGTATGCGCTCATTTGATAGATAGATATTATCTACATCCCGTGGTTTTGCCTTCACGCTTTCCCGGACATTCTTTGCTTCAAACAACTTCAATTTCTCAGCTGCATAACATATAGTCTTACATATCTTTATCATACGAGCAACAGTGTTTGGACTATATTGTTTATCTAGCATAAACCTTTTGAAATCATCAAAAAAAGCTACCGTTATATCTGGGAAGTCTATCGTAATATGCCTGTCCTTTTGATAGGCCATTAGCTGAGAATGGAGACCTTTGTAACTCTTTATGGTCCCGGCTGCAAGATTCAGGGTACTGTCTTCCTTCTTGCGTACACCGGTTGCACATTCCTCAATATACTGTACAATAAAATCATTAAAAGTAAGCCGTTTCTTTTCTGCTTCGGCTTTAGCTTCTTCCTCTTGACGTTTCTTTTCTGCAGCAATCTTTTCAGCATTGACAATCTCGTATATACGTTTCCTCAACATATCTGCAGTAATTTCCTCATTTTCTTCGATGAGGGCTTTAACCATAGAAGAGATAGCATCCATCTTGGCACATTTCTCACTTTCGATTTCCCGGTATCTCTTTAAAGCCCTGACATCTTTTTGCGCTTTCGTCCATTTTTCCGCATCCACAGTAAAGCCGAGAGACTGTTTGATGTCAATGCCTTTTCCTACTATGCGAACCCTAACAAACAAGGTCGCTTCCCCATTTTTCTTGATAGTCCTGATGAAAAAATTAGCTGCCATAACTGATAATTTATTTGGTACTCACAAAGATAGTAATATTTTATTTGTTCCCAAAATGTTCCCATTTATTTTTTTCTTCCTGTTATCATATTTTCCTCAACAAATAAAATATCTTTCATTATCAATCATTTATTAGAAACATTTTTGATTGTAAAGATAAATCAAAATAAGGATTTGAGGTTCGCCAGGAACCTCAAAAGAAAATCGGATAATCACCAACAAGTGGTTATCCGATTTTCTTTTATATATGATTGTTTCCCGGATATTGCGGGGAAGCTATTATCCATTGCATCTCCAAAAGAAATATTTCCAAATACGCCGTCTCTAAGAATATTCCAAAGAAAATAATACCAAATACGCCGTCTCAAGCTCCATTTCAAAAGAAATGTTATCAAATATGATTTTATATAGAAATAATGCATACAGCAGAGTTACTAAATACGCCGTATTTAGAAATAATGCATACAGCAGAGTTGCCAAATACGCCGTATTTAGAAACAATGCATACAGCAGAGTTGCCAAATACGCCGTATTTAAGAACAATGCATACAACATAGTTGCTAAATACGCCGTATTTAATAACTCTGCACGCGACATGACGCTAAATACGCCGTATTTAGGAACTCTGCACACGACATGATGCTAAATACAGCGTATTTAGGAACTCTGCACGCGACATGATGCCAAATACAGCGTATTTAGGAACTCTGCATGCGACATGATTGCATAAAAAAAGGCCCTCCCTCACGGGAGAGCCTTTTCCGTCTTTACGTAAATAGCGATTATAATTGTATCTCAAATAGCGAACATATTATTTCAGGCGCTTGTAACCGTAAACTGCGCGGTCGCCCAATTCCTCTTCGATGCGAAGAAGCTGGTTGTATTTGGCCATGCGATCAGAACGGCTGAGAGATCCGGTCTTGATTTGGCCGCTGTTCGTAGCCACGGCGATATCTGCGATGGTAGAATCTTCGGTTTCGCCCGAGCGATGGGAAGTTACGGTCGTATATCCATGACGATGGGCCATTTCGATGGCATTCAGCGTTTCCGTCAAAGAGCCAATCTGGTTGACCTTGATCAGAATCGAGTTGGCGCAACCTTCCTTGATACCGCGCGAGAGGAAATCGACGTTCGTAACAAACAAATCGTCGCCAACCAGCTGGCAACGGCTTCCGATACGGTCGGTCAGCTTCTTCCAGCCCTCCCAGTCGTTTTCGCTCATGCCGTCTTCGATGGAATCGATGGGGAATTCATTGATCAGCTTTTCCAAATAATCGATTTGTTCGTCGGATGTACGCCGGACACCCTTGTCGCCTTCGAACTTGGTGTAGTCGTAGATGCCGTCGTGATAAAACTCAGAGGAAGCGCAGTCCATGCCAATCATCACATCCTTGCCCGGGACGTAGCCGGCAGCTTTGATGGCGGTGATGATGCTGTTCAGGGCGTCTTCCGTTCCTTCGAGGGCCGGGGCAAAGCCGCCTTCGTCGCCTACAGCCGTACTGAGGCCGCGGTCGTGCAAGACTTTCTTCAGCGCGTGGAAAACTTCGGCTCCCATGCGCAGCCCTTCGTGATAAGACTCGGCGCCGACCGGGCGAATCATGAATTCCTGGAAAGCGATGGGCGCGTCGCTGTGCGAGCCGCCGTTGATGATGTTCATCATCGGGACCGGCATCACGTAGGTGTTGGTGCCGCCGATATAGCGGTATAAAGGAATGTCCAGATAGTTGGCGGCAGCCTTGGCTACGGCGAGCGAAACGCCGAGGATGGCATTGGCACCGAGATTGGACTT
Source organism: uncultured Parabacteroides sp. (assembly GCA_944326775.1). Classification (GTDB taxonomy): domain Bacteria; phylum Bacteroidota; class Bacteroidia; order Bacteroidales; family Tannerellaceae; genus Parabacteroides. The sequence goes on along the minus strand of CALVFH010000011.1, from coordinate 29,307 downwards.
GGTTTTGGTGCCGTCGAGCTTCAACATGGCGTGGTCAATGCCCATTTGGTCCAGCGCAGACATCCCGATCAGTGCGGGAGCAATCTTCGTATTGACATTTTCCACCGCTTTCAAAACGCCTTTGCCGCCGTAACGTTTTTTATCGCCGTCACGGAGTTCCAAAGCTTCGTGCTCACCCGTAGATGCGCCGGAGGGGACAGAAGCACGCCCCATCACGCCTGATTCCAGAATCACATCTACCTCAACGGTCGGATTCCCTCTTGAATCCAACACTTCACGTCCTATAATCTTTTCAATTTTCATATTTGTCTTATTTTTTAAATGACGATACAAAAGTATGGCATCCTGTTTATCCTTGCAATCACTACTTGTAGGGATTTTGGCGGATAAAAGAAACGGCGGAATACCTGAGTGTAGGTACTCCGCCGTTTCCTTGGACGGGCCGATTTCTTATTTAGCCCCGTTGGAATAGTTTTTATTCAGGAATTCAAGCACCTCAGCGGTAATGTCGTAAACATCGTTTGCCAACAGGATATTATCGCCTAACGTATTGCTGAAAATTATCTGGAACCCTTTATCCTTGTTATAAACATTCAACTGAGCGACTACGGTATCACGCAACTGTTCGTTTAATTTCTGCTGTTCATTCATCAGGTCTTGCGAGAGACGGGCATCCAGTTCCTGCAATTCCTGCTGCTTCTGAAGCAGGCGCTGTTGTTCTTGCTCAGCACGTTCACGCGTAAGGAACGCGTTGTTTTCTATCTTGCGTTGGAACTCCTGCATCTCGGTACGCAAACTGGTAGCTTTCTGATTGACACTGGCCCGGGAGTTCTCTGATTTCTTCAAAATAATTTCATTCAAGTCTTTTGCATAGTTGTAGTTTTCCAACAAAGAATCAACATTCACATAAGCGACGGGGAGAATCCCGGATAAATTTTCGCCTGACGCAACCGACTTCACCTCCCTTGTTTCCTCTTTACCGGAAAACTGCATCACAAACAGAACCACGACGGCAACTGCAAGTACGCCATTAATAACGTAATTAATGTTCTTCATAAATATCTATCTATTTCTGTTTTTACAATTCGTTTAACCTATCTTGCAAATTGCGGCGGCGCTGCTGGATACGATCTTCCGTCTTAGCGCAAAAAATTCCTTTCTTGGCCAACGCCTTATTACCTTCGATATGCGTGTTGGGGAATGTTCCATTCTTTTTGAATATCACTTTAACTGAAAGCAATGCCACGCAAATAAATATTATTAGTACCGTAATCAATAATGTTTTTATCATTTTTCCTTTATATTTGTGGACGCAAATATAAGAGTTTAACTGATTAGAAAGTAGTTTTTCTGCCGATAATTCTACTTTTTTCACGCCGGACAGATTTGCAACGACTATTACATATTTATAATAATCATATTTTAACACCATAAAAGGATATGAAAGTTACAGATTTAAAACCGGGAATCGTCTGGAAATATTTCCACGAGATTACGCAGATTCCTCGCCCTTCAAAAAAGGAAGGAAAGATCATCGCTTACTTGGAAGCTTTTGCCAAGGAACACAAATTAGCCTATAAAAAAGACGAGGCAGGCAATATTTTAATCTCCAAACCGGCCACTCCGGGCATGGAAGACCGCCAGACGGTTGTCCTCCAGTCGCACATGGACATGGTTTGCGAAAAGAACAACGACATAACACACGACTTTGAAAACGACCCGATTGAAACCATTGTTGAGGGCGATTGGGTCCGTGCCAATGGAACAACATTGGGTTCAGACAACGGGATTGGTGTTGCTACCGAGCTGGCGCTGCTGGCTTCCGATGATATCGAACACGGACCTGTAGAATGTCTGTTTACCGTCGATGAAGAGACCGGATTGACCGGCGCCAAAGCGTTGAAAGAAGGTTTTATGACGGGAAATATCCTCCTCAACCTTGATAGCGAAGATGAAGGACAAATCTTCATGGGTTGTGCCGGTGGAAAAGATACGCAAGCTGTATTCCACTACACTCCGGAACCGGCTCCGGCCGATTATCTGTATTTCCGCATTGATATTAAAGGATTGAACGGAGGTCATTCGGGCGGCGAAATCCATAAAGGCTTAGGAAACGCCAACAAGATTCTCGCCCGTTTCCTTTATCAGTTGAAAAAAGCGCATCCGTTTGTTTTGGCTTCCATCGACGGAGGAAACCTGCGGAATGCCATTGCCCGCGAAGCTCATGCAGTGATCGGCATCCAGTCGGCAGACAAAGAACCTGTACGCGTCATGCTGAATCACTTCGCCGCCGACATCGAAAACGAACTGAAGCATGTGGACAAGAATGTCCGTCTCTCCATGGAGTCTGCTGAAAAACCGGCTACCGTAATAGATCCGTCAACTACCGAGAAACTGATTTACGCGCTCAATGCCTGCCCTCACGGAGTAATCGGCATGAGCCACGATATCGAAGGTCTGGTAGAAACCTCTACCAACCTGGCTTCTGTAAAGATGAAGGAAAACAACACGATTGTAGTCGGAACCAGCCAGCGCAGCTCTATCGAATCGTGCAAGAACGCGGTAGCCGACCAGGTAGCCAGCACCTTCCTGTTGGCAGGCGCGGAAGTATCGCACGGCGACGGTTATCCGGGATGGGCACCCAATCCAGATTCTCCTATTCTGAAAATCGCCCAGGAAACTTATCACAAACTTTTCGGCAAAGATGCTGAAATTAAAGCCATCCATGCCGGATTGGAATGCGGTCTGTTCCTCGAAAAATATCCGCATCTGGATATGATTTCCTTTGGTCCGACCCTCCGCGACGTTCATTCACCTAACGAACGGATTGAAATCTCTACCGTAGGTTTGTGGTGGCAACATTTACTGGAACTGCTGAAACACATTCCGAAAAAATAAAATAAATCAAAGGATATACACCGCCTGATTTTCCTGCCATAACCCCTTAGGCGGTGTATATCCATGATAAAAATCAACCTACTCCACAAAATATTTTGAAAAACCACACGTTTTAGATAGAAACAAAACTTATGTTGGTTCTTTTTCGTTATTATTCCATTTATTTTTGTATTTTTGCACAAACAAAATCTAAAAAACGGGAACAATAACTATGATTATGGAAATGGGTATGAAACGAATAATTGCATTTATCTTTTGGGCTTGCTTCATATTAAGTACTGTTACCTTTCAAGCCTGCGACGGATTGGATGAGAACTATTCGACCAATCCAAGTCTCCGTTTAGACTTTTCAACTGACACATTAGCTTTCGACACCGTATTTACAACCATCGGTTCTGCTACCAAGCAATTCATGATATATAATCATAACGATGAACCGCTGAACATGGAAACCATCATGCTTGCCGGAGCCGGTTCTACTGGTTTCCGCATCAACGTGGACGGCCGTAAAGGGGATTATTTCAACAACATCGGCATTTTGGCAAAAGACAGCATGTTTGTCTTTGTGGAAGTTACCGTCAATCCTAATGGAGAAAACCAACCATTGCTGGTAAAAGACTCTGTTGTTTTTGTGACGAACGGGATTCGCCAGTCCGTCTTGCTTGAAGCCTACGGGCAAGACGTTCATCTGTATAAAGGAGGACTTACGGTCACGAAAGATACCCTATTCAGTGCAGACAAACCGCATCTGGTTTACGATAGCATCGTAGTAGCTCAAGGTGCTACCATGCGGATTGAAAAGGGAGCCACCTTCTACATGCACGACAAAGCCGACCTCATCGTAAACGGGAGATTGAATTCGTGCGGCTCCATCGAGCAGCCCATCACGTTCCGGGGAGATCGCCTCGATTTTATTCTCGACGACGTCCTTCCCTACGACCGGACGCCCGGGCAATGGGGAGGAATCTACCTGAGGAACGAGAGCTTCGGCAACCTCGTCAGCCATACCATCATCCGCAACGGGACACAGGGTATCATCGCCGAGCCTTCAACGCCTGACCAGCTGAAACTCACCCTCAGCAATTCGCAAATCACAAATGTCACCGAGAACGCATTCTGCGCCACCAATAGCAAGGTTGTGGTCTATAATACCGAAATCAGCAATGCCGGCGGAAGCGTGGCCGGCCTGGTATCGGGCGACTACAATTTCACCCACTGCACCTTGGCGAACTTCATCACGCTGGCCCAGCGCTCATCCGTCTGCCTGAGCCTATCCAACAACTACAGCAAGAACGGAGAGGAAATCATCCAGCCGCTCAACGCACGCTTCGATAATTGCATCATCGACGGTAGCTACGGCGCCGGCTCGGAAGAACTGAACGGCGAAATCGCCCGCTCCATCAAAGACGGCGCTTCGTTCGACTTCCTCTTCAATCATTGCGTCATCACAACCAACGGGACGGAAGACGCACACTTCCAGTCGGTCATCTTCGTTAACGACGAAACCCGCCCCCAATACAAGCTGACCGGCGGAGAAAGCAATAAATACCGCTACGACTTTCACCTGGCCTCCGAAGAATCGGCGGGTGTAGGCGCTGCCGATCCGTCGGTGACGGCCTCCTATCCGATAGACCGCAACGGCGTCAACCGCCTGACCAGTCCCTTCGGGCCAACCATCGGAGCCTATGAATACGTCCCCGAAGAAGAGGAACCGCAAGAATAAACCTGTTTTCCGCCAGCCAAACCTACTATGAACTTCTTCTTATTCGCTGTTTTACTTATCGGACTGCTTGTGCCGGGTCCCTGCCGGGCACAGCAGACTTTCCGCGTGATGAGTTATAACGTAGAAAACTTTTTCGATACCAAAGACAATCCGGAAAAGGAAGACGACGACTTTACGCCTCAAGGCATCCGCGCCTGGACACCCGGCCGCTACCATCGCAAACTGCAGCAAACCTCGCAGACCATCTTCGCAGCCGGTGAATGGAATCCCCCAGCCCTCATCGGACTCTGCGAAGTGGAGAACGACTCCGTCATGTTCCATCTGTTGCACCGCACACCCCTTCGGCACCTGCTTTACCGCTACTGCCTCACGCACGGCGACGATGTCCGGGGCATCAACGTGGCTCTGCTCTACCGCCGCGACCTGTTCCGGCTGCTCGAAGAAGAAGCCATCCGCGTCCCTATGGGTGAGCACCAGCGGCCCACCCGTCCGATACTCCGCGTCAGCGGGCAGCTATCCACCGGCGACACGCTCGACGTCTTCATCTGCCATTTTCCGTCGCGCTACGGAGGCGAGAAAGAGACCGAAGGCGCCCGCCTGCGTGCCGCCCGCCTCCTGAAGCACCGCGCAGACTCCATCCAGCGCCAACGCAAGCGTCCGCAAGTCCTCATCATGGGTGATTTCAACGACACGCCCACCGACCGCAGCCTCACGGAAGGGTTGCAGGCGCGTCCGCTCCCCGGCGATTTCCCGGCAGGCATCTCCGACCCTCACGCCTACTACAACCTCTTCCACCACGCCCGGGGCAGCCATAAATACCAGGGCGACTGGTCGCAAATAGACCACATCCTCGTGAACGGGCAGTTGCTCGACCCGCGCAACCCCTTCCGCATCCTCCCGGAGAGCGCCCACGTCTTCGCCCCACCCTTCCTGCTCAAGGACGACCGCACTTGGCGCGGGAAAAGACCTTTCCGCACCTATCACGGCTACCGCTACGAAGGCGGATTCAGCGACCACCTCCCCCTGCTGGTCGATTTCCACCTCGCCAACCCATAACGCACGGTTATCCGGCATTCCAATTTCTCATGAAAAAATCCCGGCAGAAGCCCGTACCTTTGCAGCCGGAAAAGAAAACTATTTAACAAAACACTGAAGACAATGAACAAAGTAGAAGCTCTCTTAAGCAAGTACAACCGGGCGATTTTCGTCGTGCTATTCCTCATCTGCCTGTTGCCGGGCATCTCGCCGGCCATCGCGCTCTTCACCGGCCTCGCCTTCGCGCTCCTCGCCGGGCAGCCTTTCCCGAAATTCTCGAAGAAAACCTCCAAATACCTCCTGCAATTCTCGGTGGTGGGGTTGGGATTCGGCATGAACCTCCACGAATCGCTCCAGACGGGGCGCGACGGGATGCTCTTCACCATCATCTCGGTCTTCAGCGTCCTAGCCCTCGGCATTTTCCTCGGGAAAAAGCTGATGATGGACCGCAAGACCGCCTACCTCATCTCGGCAGGGACGGCCATCTGCGGGGGAAGCGCCATCGCCGCCGTCGCCCCGGTCGTCAAGGCCAACGACAACGAGATGTCCATGTCGCTCGGAACGATTTTCATCCTGAACGCCGTCGCGCTCTTCCTCTTCCCACCCATCGGCCACCTGCTGGGGATGACGCAAGAGCAGTTCGGGATGTGGGCGGCCATCGCCATCCACGACACCAGCTCCGTCGTCGGCGCCGGCGCGGCCTACGGGCACAAAGCCCTCGAAATCGCCACGATGGTCAAGCTGACGCGAGCCTTGTGGATTATCCCGGTCACCATCGCGACCATGTTTCTCTTCAAGCAGAAGGGCGCCAAAATCAGCATCCCCTGGTTCATCCTCTTCTTCGTCCTGGCGATGATAGCCAACACGTTCCTGCCCATCCCCGAAACCCTCGGCAACGCTTTGGTCTGGCTGGCGCACAAAGGACTGACGGTAACGCTCTTCCTCATCGGGGCAGGATTGTCGCGCGGCGTCATCCGGCAAGTCGGCGTCCGCCCGATGGTGCAAGGCGTACTGCTCTGGGCCTTCATCGGGATGATGAGCTTGGGCGTCATCCTCTTCCTGGAATGATTTTTCCCGGTGGCGCCCCCCTTTTGCGGCATTTCTAAAGCGATAGACGGGTTTTCGGAACGCTCCGGAAACCCGTCTAAAGCTTTTGGCAAAATTTTGAAGCCCCCCGAAAATCCGTCTAAAGCTTTTGGCAAGGTGTTGAAGCGCTTCAACGGGCTGCCTAAAGCTTTTGGGAAGGTTTTGAAGGCCTTCAACGGGCGTCTATAGCTTTAGGGAAGGTTTTGAAGGGCTTCAATGGGCCGTCTAAAGCTTTTGGGAAGCCTCCGAAGGGCTTCGGCGAGCTCCCTAAAGCTTTTGGCAGGTCTCCGAAGGGCTTCGGCGAGCTCCCTAAAGCTTTAGACAAGTCTCCGGAGGGCTCCGGCGAGCTCTCTAAAGCTTTAGACAGGTCTCCGGAGGACTCCGGCGAGTTCCCTAAAGCTTTAGACAAGATTCCGGAGGACTCCGGCGAGCCGTCTAAAGCTTTAGACGCCATTTGGGAGGATTTCCGGGATTCGGGCACAAAAAAAGGGAGCTGCCCCGCGCTTGGAGCAGCTCCCCTGATTCGTTTTCGCGTGTCAATCCAGCTTCAGCACCGCCAGAAAAGCCTTCTGGGGAACTTCCACCGTACCGATTTGCTTCATCCGTTTCTTACCTTCCTTCTGTTTTTCCAGCAATTTGCGCTTGCGCGAGATGTCGCCGCCGTAACACTTGGCGGTCACATCCTTGCGGACGGCCTTGATGGTCTCGCGAGCGATGATTTTCGAGCCGATGGCCGCCTGGATGGCAATGTCGAACTGCTGCCGCGGGATCAACTCCTTCAGTTTCTCGCACATCCGGCGCCCGAAAGGCACGCTGTTGTCGATGTGCGTGAGGGTGGAGAGGGCATCCACCGGCTCTCCGTTCAAGAGGATGTCCAATTTGACCAAACGGCTCGGGCGATAGTCGTGGAGATGATAATCGAAAGAGGCATAGCCCTTGGAAATGCTTTTCAGCTTATCGTAGAAGTCGATGACGATTTCGCCCAGGGGCAGGTCGTAGAAAAGTTCCACGCGGTCGCCCGAAATATAGCTTTGCTTCACCAGCACGCCGCGTTTGCCGAGGCAAAGCGTCATGATGGGACCGATAAAAGCCGTGCGGGTGATGACGGAAGCGCGGATGTAAGGTTCCTCGATGTGGTCGATGAGTGTCGGGTCGGGCAGGCCGCTCGGATTGTGCACTTCCTTGCAGTTCCCTTTCTTGTCATAGACCTTATAAGATACGTTCGGCACCGTGGTGATGACGTTCATCCCGAATTCGCGGTCCAGGCGCTCCTGGACAATCTCCATGTGGAGCAGTCCGAGGAAGCCGCAACGGAAGCCGAAGCCCAGCGCCGCCGAACTTTCGGGCTGGAACGTGAGCGACGCATCGTTCAGTTGCAGCTTTTCGAGCGAGCTTCGCAAGTTCTCGAAGTCTTCCGTATCAATCGGATACACGCCGGCGAAGACCATCGGCTTGACCTCCTCGAAGCCATCGATACCTTTATCTGCCGGCCGGTCCACGTGGGTAATCGTATCGCCTACGCGGACTTCCTTAGAGGTTTTGATGCCTGAAATGATATAGCCGACGTCGCCGGTACGGACTTCGTCGCGGGGCGACATCTCCAGTTTCAAGACGCCCACCTCATCGGCGTCATATTCCTTGCCGGTGGCGATGAACTTCACCCGGTCGCCCTTATGGATCACGCCATTCTCTACCTTGAAATAAGCGATGATACCGCGGAAAGAGTTGAAAATCGAGTCGAAAATCAGACACTGGAGCGGAGCGTCGGGGTCGCCGTCCGGGGCAGGAACCCTTTCGACGATGGCATTCAGAATATCCATCACGCCTTCACCGGTTTTCCCGCTGGCCCGGAGGATATCCGAGCGGTCGCAACCCAGGAGCTCGACAATCTGGTCTTCCACCTCGTCGGGCATCGCGCTCGGCAAGTCGATTTTGTTGATGACCGGGATGATCTCCAAGTCGTTGTCAATCGCCATATACAAATTCGAGATGGTCTGGGCCTGGATGCCCTGGGCGGCATCGACGATGAGCAGGGCACCCTCGCAGGCGGCTATCGAGCGGGAGACTTCATAGGAAAAATCCACATGGCCCGGGGTATCAATCAAGTTCAGCGTGTAATCTTCACCTTTGTACGTATATTGCATCTGGATGGCGTGGCTCTTAATGGTGATGCCACGTTCGCGTTCCAAATCCATATCGTCTAAAACCTGCGCCTGCATGTCACGCGCCTCGACGGTCTTCGTATATTCCAGAAGGCGGTCTGCCAGCGTACTCTTACCATGGTCAATATGAGCAATGATACAAAAGTTTCGGATATTCTTCATACACTTATCGCAATCTATAAAAATAATTAGCGTGCAAAAATAGGGAAAATCCCCGGAAAAAGCAAAAAGAATCAGTTCACCGCCTCCAAGCGGAGCACACGGCTCGCATATTCGGTCCGCAACGGCAAAACCAAACCGTTATCCATCAGGAAACGGCCGGAAAAGACCTTGCCTTCCATCGTAAGCGGTTGCTTGTCGGTCACGTTCAATTCCGTCACACGGTAACGCTTGTCCGGATCCAGACCCGCCATGCAGAAAGCCGGGATTGTCTGATTGACGTAATGCTCCAGCTTATAGGCATAGAACACGGCCTGCTGCTTGTCTGGCGCGACATACATCAACGAAGCGACTCCCTGCTTGTCGTAAGGCGAAATCAGGCGGTACAAATCTCCCTGCTGGACAACCGGGCGGATTTCCTTGTAGGTCGCAATGGCCTTGCGGGAGAAATCCTTCTCTTCCTCCGTCATGTTCTTCGGCTGGATCTCCATGCCCAGACGCCCCGTCATCGCCACATCGAAGCGGAACTTCAGCGGGATGATGCGGCCCGTCTGATGGTTGGGGGCGGCACTGACATGCGAAGCCATCGCTACCGCCGGGAAGAAATAAGACGTTCCCCATTGCATGTAGATGCGTTGCAGGGCATCGGTATTGTCGCTGACCCAGAATTCATCGAAATAAGGCAATACTCCATAGTTGGCGCGGCCTCCCCCGCTGGCACAAGCCTGGATAACCAGATCCGGATATTTCTCGCGGATGCGCTGGCAGACTTTCTCAAATCCCCGGTGGAAATCCACGTACAGATGCGATTTCTTGTCGCGTGTCAGATAAGAAGAACCGAAGTCGATAATGTTCATGTTCGCATCCCATTTGATGTAAGCGATTCCCGGATTGGCCGTCATCAAATCATCGACCACCTTGAAGACGAAATCCTGCACGTCGGGATTCGAAAGATCGAGTACCAGCTGCGTTCCACCCCGCCCCGGATGCGGTTCGCGGTTGGGCTCACACACAATCCAGTCCGGATGCTTTTCATAGAGCTCGCTTTGGTTATTCGTCATCTCCGGTTCAATCCAGATACCAAATTTAATGCCCCGCTCTTTGGCCGCATTAACCAAACCGGCGATGTCGTTCGGGAGCTTCGTCTTGTCGGTTACCCAATCCCCCAAAGCCGCGTTATCCTTATTGCGTTTATATTTACCGCCAAACCAACCGTCATCCATCACAAAGAGCTCGCCACCCATCGAAGCGATATCGTCCATCATCTGATGCATCTCCGGTTCCTTAATATCCAGATAGACGCCTTCCCAGCTATTCAGCAAAATATCACGCATCTGTGATCCGTGAGCCAAATGCGTCTCGCGTCCCCAATGATGGAAATTCCGGCTGGCTCCACCCAAGCCTTCCATCGAATAGGTAAGAGCCAGCTCCGGCGTAACGAAAGTTTCTTCCGGTTCCAGACTATACTGGCTATAATCCCAATCAATCCCGGCTATAAAACGATGGACGCGATTATAATCCGTATCGAAAGACAAACGGAAATTACCGCTCCAGCACAACGCCGCACCAATGACCCGTCCGGTTTGCTCCGTCGGTTTGCCGTCAAGCGAAATCATCACTTCGGCATGGCTGGTATGCGAATTACGCACCCCGTCATGATTCTTCACCACCAACATGCCCGGACGAAGCGGTTCGGTAACTACACCGCCTTCAGCGCCCCAGCTTCCATGCAAATGAGAGACCCAGACATCCCCTTGGCGGATGGGCAAAAAAGCCGATGCATAGCGAAGAAGCGTCAACGGTTTCTTCTCGCCATTCGTGATTTCCGTCCATGTCTCGATCACGTCCAGATTCTTGTAAGCCTTATAAAAAACTTTTACAATAAACGGATAAACCCGGTCTTGCATGACGATGGTAGTGATTTGAGAATCGGTCTGCTCCTCAGAGAACACATTCTTCACCACCAAGTCGAGCGACATATTCCCATCCGCATGCTGCACGGCCAATGCCGTTTCATTCTCTCCGTTGGAGCCAAATGCCGGATAAGCCTGCTCCTTGAAAGCCAAGCCAGAGCTATAGATATTCTCAACGTCGGCATTGCCTATCTTTTCTCCATAATAGGCAATCTTCAAAACCTCGTTCTCCGGAGCCGAAAGGAGAAGCGACGTATTGGGGGTAGATATCAGAATATCTTTTTCCCACCCAAACATGGGAGAAGCCGCCAAAAGGCATACTCCCGCCAAAATTACTTTCTTTAATGTTAACATATCAGGTTGTTTTTAATGGTAATAGTATTTAATGCTAAAAAAACGACGCCACCTCCCGAAGTTTCTACTCGGATAGCTGGCGTCGCTCTATATTTAATTCAGATTTAGACCTATTGTAATCGATCAATTATTGATGTTCTTTGCGCAACAAATCATTTACCGTCTTAACCGGATTGAAAGTAGAGATAGGCACTTCCACAAATACCGTATTCCAATCGCTCATGGCCCCGTTCCACAAGCCCGGCAATTCAAGAGCTTTCAAATCACGTCCATCCTTACTCTTATAAGAGATAAAGCCCGTATTTTTATCTACGAAATCCGGAAGATTATATTTTTCACCTTTATGGTTCTTTACGGCACAAACCAAATCCACTGGATTGAAATGCGTACCTTTTTCGAAGAGCGCTTTCTTCTTCGGGTCATTCATGTCGATTTGCGAACTTTCCAGAATCTGGAGAGAAACCGTTCCGTCCGGATTGACCGCCAGGAACGGGCCACCTCCCGGTTCACCGACATTTTTCACCATACCGCATACACGCAACGGACGAAGCAATTTCTTCTTGATATACAAGATAAGGTCGGCATCTTCCAGCGTCTTGATATCCGGTTTGCGGACACACAACTCATTTTGCAGGAAATGGATCATCTCCTCAACCTGCGCATGGGTATATTTACCAGTTTCGATAAGCTTCAGGTAGCCGAAAATCTTTTCCTGCAAAGAAACCAATACACCGGCAAGCACTTTCTTCCAGATGACCGTAGAGCACTTGAAGCTATCGGGCACGACATTATCTATATTCTTTACGAAAACGACATCGGCTTCCACATCATTGAGATTTTCAATCAACGCCCCGTGTCCACCCGGACGGAACAAGAGGTTGCCATCTTTCGTGCGGAATGGGGTATTATCCATTGCGGCGGCAATCGTATCGGTGCTCGGCTTCTGGATACTGAACGAAACATCATATTTTACAGAAAAACGATTCTCGAAACCGGGGACCTTCTTTGCCACCAATTGCTCAAACAAAGCCTTATGCTCGGGAGATACAGTAAAATGAATATTCACTTCGCCGGCATTGTTTTTAGCATACATCGCGCCTTCTGCCAGATGTTCTTCCATCGCGGTACGCGGACCGTCGGGATATTTATGGAACAACAACAATCCTTTCGGCAAAGCCCCATAGTTCAACCCCTTGCTTTCAAGCAAGTTGGAAACCACAGCCTTATATTCTCCCGCCGCGATAAGAGCCGGAATGTCTTTACCTTCATTCTCCATGCATTTCTCATTCAAGGCAGGATAGAAAGCGAAGTTGGTAATCTCATTAAAAAATTTCTTCTCAAAATCCGTAGTCGGAACGGCATAGTCGGCCGACAAGAAGGCAAACATATTCTTAAACATACGGCTTGCCGCACCCGATGCCGGAACGAATTTCACAATTTTCTTGTTTTTTGCCAGATATGCATCCCAAACCTCCATATACCTTGCCTGTTCTTCCTGAGAAATAACTTTAATGCCTTTCTCTACAGAGGCGGATGCCTCGATTTCGAGGTAAGGGAATCCCTTCTCGAAGCAAGCCAACTGCTCTTTGATTTGACCTTCCGTAATGCCTTTGGCTGCCAACAATTCCAAATCTTTTGCGTTTAACATAGTATTGTTGTTTATTGTTTTTGATGCTGCAAATATAAAAAATACTTGAGATTATAGTACATTTATCGCGAGAAAAAGATACTTTTACAGCGAGTTTAATGGAAAATTGGACGATTATGACAAAAGAACCGTTTTTCACTCCGGAAGAGAAACATGAATTTTTCTCGAAATATAAGTTATTGGTACGTACGCTCGATTCTTTCCTCGAGAAAGACGACATCCCCAAGATGAAGGCGCTGATGAAGCAAATCGTCGCGCAAGATTGCTATGGCCGCGACAAGAACGGCATCAACGGGTTGCTCCGCAATATCGATACGGCCTTGATCGCTTCGGTCGAAATTGGCCTGAAACGGACATCCGTCATCGCCTTGCTGCTCTACCGCCCGGTTTACAAACAGATTATCCCCATTGAAAAAGTCCAGGAATTGTTCGGAGACGAAATCACGCTGATGATCCGCCGCCTGCTGAAAACCTCGGATCTGTATGCCCGCAACACGGCGGTCAACTCCGAGAACTTCCACCACTTGCTCTTTTCCTTTGCCGAAGATGTCCGCGTCATCCTCCTGATGATTGCCGACCGCCTCTGCCTGATGCGCCTGGGCAAAAAGTTGCAGGAGGAAGACCGTGTCCGTCTCGCTACCGAAGCGGCTTACCTCTATGCCCCGTTGGCCCACCGGTTGGGATTATACACCATCAAAAGCGAACTGGAAGACTTGTCGCTCAAATATACCGACCGCAAGCAGTTCGATTTCATCAAACAAAAACTCAACGAGACCAAAAAGTCGCGCGACGCCTATATTGCCGAATTCATTGCCCCGATCAAGAAAAAGCTTGAAGAGGCGGGGTTCAAATTCGAAATCAAAGGGCGCACCAAGTCGATTCATTCCATCAACAACAAACTGAAAAAGCAAAAGATCGATTTTGAAAATATCTACGATTTGTTTGCCATCCGCGTTGTCCTCGATACGCCTCCCGAAAAAGAACGTTCGGAATGCTGGCAGGTCTATTCCATCATTACCGATATGTACCAGCCCAACCCCAACCGCCTGAAAGACTGGATTTCCATCCCGAAATCAAACGGCTACGAGAGCTTACACATCACCGTCATGGGCCCGCGGAACCGCTGGGTGGAAGTGCAGATCCGGACCAAGCGCATGGACGAAATCGCCGAACGGGGCCTCGCCGCCCACTGGCGCTACAAAGGCATCAAGGCTGAAAGCGGGTTAGACGAATTCATGAACACCGTCCGGGCCGCGCTCGAAAACAAATCGGCCAGCCCGCTCGACTTGATGAAAGATTTCAAGATGGATCTTTACCAGGACGAAGTATATGTCTTCACGCCCAACGGCGAGCTTGTCAAGCTGGCCAAAGGAGCTACGGTACTCGACTTTGCGTTCTCCATCCATTCGCAATTAGGCTGCCGCTGCGTTTCCGCCAAAGTCAACGGGCGGAATGTCCCGATCAAGCATATCCTGCAGAGCGGCGACACCGTAGAAGTGCTCACGTCGCCGAGCCAATCGCCCAAACAAGACTGGCTCAACTTTGTCGTCACGTCGAAAGCCCGCGTACGCATCAAGCAGGCTTTGCGCGAAGAAGCCGCCAAGACAGCCGACTTCGCCAAGGAAATGCTGCAACGGCGTTTCAAGAACCGCAAAATAGACCTGGACGAAGCGACGCTGATGCGCTATATCAAGCGAAAAGGCTACAAGACGGTGACCGACTTCTACATCGATTTGGGTGAAGAACGCCTCGACGCCAACGCCGTCATCGACGAATACCTGGAACTCCAGCGCCGCGAAACCGAAGCGACCGAGACGGCAGCCCGGAGCGCCGAGCAATACACCACCACCACCGAAGCCGAAGAAATCGCCTCGGCAAAAGACGTGTTAGTCATCGACAAGAACCTGACGGGGGTGGAATATACGCTGGCCAAATGCTGCAACCCGATTTACGGCGACGAAGTGTTCGGCTTTGTTTCAACGCGAGGCATCAAGATCCACCGGATGGACTGCCCCAACGCCCAGGAAATGTTCAGCCGCTTCGGATACCGCATCGTCCCCGCCAAATGGAGCGGAAAGGGCCAGGGCGACGGCTACGTCGTGACGCTCCGCATCGTCGGGCGCGATGACATTGCCATCGTCACCAACATCACCTCCGTGATTGGCAAGGAACCCAACGTCAGCCTGCGTTCCCTCAACATCAATTCAACCGACGGCCTTTTCCAAGGCTCTTTCACGGTGATGGTTCGCGACACCATCGCCTTGAACCAGCTGGTAAAAAAGCTAAAGGGGGTGAAAGGGGTGAAAAGCGTAGAGAGAAATTAAAAACGGATTCGATAGAAAAGAATTGGGGGTGAATCGACAACAAAAATTCAGCCCCCATTTTATTTCTCCAATTACAAATCTTTTTCCAAATAAGTAAACTTTGTTTTCCCGATGGTAAACTTCATACCATGGTACAACCGTTTTTTCACATTTACCCGTAAAGGTTTATTTTCCAAAACGACCCCATCTTCTATGGCAATCAAATAAATATGTCCTTTCTTCATCTGAATCTCGGCTTGCTCAGGCGCTATCTGGCTGGTTAAATCCCACGACATCTGCAAGTCACAATTAACCGATTTGCCAATAGAGACCCGCTTGTTCCGCGACGGGGTACTTAGCCATTTGTAAAGAGCTATATCCATTGTCTTGATAGGTCCTTCTACTTTTAGGAAATAATGTTCCGATTTGGGTGAAGTTGCTGCTACACTAACCGCAAACCCCATACAATATATCAAATAACTCAGCAAAAGGAATTCTCGGGTGTCCATTTGAATATTAAAAGAAAGATAACTCAAATACATCGAACTTAAACCAAAAACTATGGAAATAGCCGCTCCGATCAAAGCTTTCTTCAGTTTAATATCTGTTCCATAAGAAACAATAAAGGCTATAATAAAACCGCTCAATAACCAAGGTATACCATCTATTAAAAACGAATTATCCTTAGAATTTATCGCTATCGATATGATACAACCCAAAACGAAAACCAAATAACTTAAAAGACCTCCTACCACCGATTTCGTAATTACAATAAGCAAACGCTTCCACCATTCACGACCATGCCCTGCCAGCAAACTCAAGAAAAACGTCAAAAAGAATCCAATATTCAATCCATAAAATGGTAAGAAATACAAATGATTCCCATATTCAGCCATTAAATCTGCTGCTTGAGGCGAATTTGGTTCAACATCAAATACAACATGTATAATATTGATTAAAAGATTATTATCTTCCACTTGCGTATTAGCCGTAAAACAAATCCAAGAAATCAGTCCTGCTATTGCACCTGCAATAATCCAAGACATATAAAACGATGCATTCCTGGAATCTAAAAGATCAAATTGATTATAATAATGGCTACCTCGTTTACAATGTTTGCTATATTCCGGACACTTATAACCATTCTCGTCCCAACATGACTTGTGAACCACATGCGGACACTTCACTACAATCTTATCCCCTTCAACGAATGGAGCTTTGCAAAAATAACAAGACTGCTCAACCAAGACTCCATTGTATGTCATGTTCTTCTTCGTATAGGACGTAACATACTTTTTCTCAAATATAAGATAACTTATCGCCGGAGCAATAAACTGAAAAATTATATATATCAATAAAATAACTAACAGACCAAGAAAAGTTCCCTGCAAAATAACCTGAAAAACCGATTCTCCATTGACAATGATCGGATTATATACACTGCCTACATTAAAAGAAATATAGTCTGAAGCGACCAATTCGTCCCCTTTATAACAACTGATCTGAAGGATTCGCTCCATTCCACGATATATTTTCTGATCCGGATTTACATAAGTAAACCGACAATCGGCATACTGTCTCTGAAGCTGTCCCATAACATCTCCCAAAACCAATTGCGAACCATGCAATTCCAAGTACTGACCATTTGTTTTCTTGCATAATAAATTCAACAGATTTTCAGACTCGGCATCAGCCCCGACATATACGGTTTCGCCCGTATCGGGATTTTCAACAGCAGATCCCAAATTAACATAAAACACAGGTATCGATTTAACAGAGTCACTATATTGAGCAATTTGCTGTTGCAAATTAAAATGCTCCGGATCAATAGGCATATTACCATCATAAACCTTTCCATCTGAAAGAATCACCAAAACATTTTGCTTTGGACAAACATATTGGGTTGTATCAAATACTGCCCCTACGGTATCCAATGCCTGAAGCCTTTTCAATTCTTCCATTTTCGATAAAACGGAACGATACAAATATTTTTTACCATGGGCTGGTTTAAAATAATTCCTCAAAACATAATCAGTTACCTCCATTGTTTCAGAAACCGACTGATCTCCCATAAACGAAACATGCAACCGATCTTTCGGAAAGAATTCTTTTGCTTTTTCTATTGCCGTTTTCTGTTTACCTATCTGTATAGAATCCAATGTCATATCTGCCAAGACAAAGATATCCAAATTCAGTTTTCGCAATTCCTGAAGTTTGATATTTTGAACATCAATCAATTGAGGCTGTGTATTGGGATAAAACTTATGAAGTATTGAATACTCCTCCGTTTTAAATTTTAAAGTCGTATCATTACTGAACAAAGCCGAAAGAAGACTATCATTCATCATAGCATTGACATAAAAATATTTATAGTCCGGATCGAACTCTATTTTTAAAATATCAATGCCGTTGTTTTCCTTTTGCAATTTACCATCCGCCCCCAAGTTCTGACAACCTGAAAGAAAAAATGATATGAAAAACACAAAATATAAAGTAATACGATTCATCTTGCTCAACATATTAACTGTTTACATTTATCAAATAACAGGATAATCATCCTCATCTTTTTTATTCAAAAGCTGGCCATATTTTTTAGCATTCTCACGAGCTTGCTTAAATGCTTTCCATTTGGCCTGCAACATATTAAGAAACATGAGAATCATAGCAACTGCTGCAAAACTATATAAATAATCTTTTATTCGTTGGACCCAAGGTTTATATTCCAATGCTTGTATTTTTTCCGAAGTATTTTTCAATACGATATATTTCTCCTCCATCGATAAAAACCGAGCGGATAAATCTGTAAATTCCTGGGCTACCGTTTTTGCTCCATCATAATAACTTTGAATATCAGCAAATACCAACTGCTCCTTTCCTTTGACTTGTTCAAGTTGTGCACTTAATTTCTGTACGAACGAATACTCCAGAGCCTTATTATACAATTCCTCATAAACCGTATCCTGGGCCAGGATAAACGCTTCTGCACGGTCAAAGTTATCATGGGCTTCAAAAAATTTTTCCTTATAAGCTATCGAATCTCTCAAAGCTTGCTCTGCGAGTTGAAAATTAGCAACAATTTGCAAAAGAGAATCATCATTGGCAATCTCATTTTCCTTTGATTGATAATAAACATTCCATTTAGCTTCAAGTGCCGTCACCTGCAAACTGGCCTTTTTCAATTCTTCCGGAGTATATTGGGAAATTTGAACAGATATCTCATGCAATTGGTCAAAAAAATAAAGCATACGACTTTCCATTTCCAGCAATTCTGCCTGATCAATAAATAAATCCTGATCAGCAAAAACTCTGATACCCAAATTGGGTTGAATCAAGCTCATACAAATAACCAGACACAACCGTTTGACATATTGCATTATACTCCTATTCCTCGTCATTCTTGCAAATCTTATAGAAATAATTTTGGGCTGAATTAAAAATCCGGATAGCCGCTCTTTGACTTTCATTCATATAAGTTGACTGATCCACAGAAGACTGTATCTGCTGAATAATCTCCCGACACAATGTTTCCAAATCTCTTTTTTCTACCGAATCAGAACTTATCACCCAACGGCTAACCGAGCTGTCTATCCGCTTAGCCATTGTTAAAATATAATCAGCACTTAACTCCAAGGCTTTTTCCTGTCTTTGAATTTTCGAAACAACAGGCAGAACCATTCCTTGAATTGAATCCACATAGCTATTATAAAGCTCTATATTTGCCTGAACTGCAGGACAAAGATCTGTATCTTCGACTTTAGGAAACTGAGCTAGCAATAATGATTTCATATCACTATACACCTTCTCGTTACCTGCAATATGAGACCCGGACAGCCGGGCAAAGACCTTTTTGAATTCGGCGAAACCTGACTGGATATTTTCTAATCGCTTAGTTGCAATTTGCAAAACTTCTTCTTTGCCAAAACATGGATCCCGTTTTAGAATAATTTCATACGTTCTATTCAAATCGGTCTGAAAAAAAAGATCATATTTCTTCTTCTTTGAGAAACTCTGCTCATCCATGACGATAATATCCCGTAATGAGACGGTTACAAAATTATTTCTATGCAATATATCGAAAGACTGCTCAATATAATCATTGACCATTTTATAATCTGAGGGTTGTGGCTGCAGACCTTCATATGAAATCCATTGTTTAAAAATATGCTTCCGCTTCGGTTTAATTGATTTTCGTAAAGGTTTGGTCAATTTGTATCGAGCCTGTTCGTCCGATTCCACAACATAAGGCAATTTGCCAGGACGCAACTTAAAACAACGGACTACTTGAGAATAACGGACGTCTCTTTGAAAGACAAATAATTTTCTATAAGAAATAAGACTAACTGTCAAGCTATTATTTGATTCATCAAACGCAATTTTTATTAATAGATCCATATCTCTATCTCCTGGAATCAAAGACACGTGATCTACATACGGCTCATTACCTGCCACCTCAATCTGTTTTATTGTCTGCGCTTTTAAAACACAATGACAACAACAGCACATGAAAATGTATATAAATAACTTTCGGAAATTCATATTACCTCCTAAATTGTGAACCCATACAACAAATGACGAGCCTCATGACTTACAAATCTATTTTACTGATCAAAATAAATCCATTTATTTGGTTCTCCCTGCCGGATAACCCATCTTGCCACCTTAGGGTCTTCAGGATAGGGAGGTTCCTGTACAGCATGATAAAGATCATAACGTAAATATGCAGAAACACGATCTACCCCCCACGCCAAACTGGCATACGTGTCCGGGATATTCAAACACACCCGTCCTTTAAATTCTCCGAAATATCGGATATTCGGATGCCAAGGATGCGGTATCGGATTCCCTTCCGAATCATGAGTTAGAAAACGATATTCTGCAGGAGCGTCAACACAAGGATAATTTTCTGGAATATAAATTCCCATATAAAAAAGTGTACCCCAAACAGGAGCATTTGAAATACCTGGAACATCCAATAGCTCTATCTGTTCTACACTTTGGATAGAACGAATATGGTAAGCAACCGTATAACCGACAGGCAGTCCTTGCGAATTACATTTTATAACTTCATAGGAAATATCATTCCGTGTACTTAACATCTCTTCTAAATGTTTCCATTCATACAGCAAACGTCGATTTCTCCCACTTAGCCTGCTCAAATCAAAATCTTCCGGACGTTTATCCATACCGTTTCCTCCCATCATCATCCCTCATAAATTCATCCTGGAAAAGGATCAGGAATTAAAAATACCGTATCCCCGTTATGCACATTATAGTCTGCCAGCGTTTGATCCGTTTTCCCTATTCGTGGCCTCAACACACGAATCTCATTTATCGCCAGATCTTCTTTCCCGAAAAAATAATCCAAAGGAGCACCCGTACTGTCGATTGATGGAAAATCAAAAATCAAACGGCCATCTTTACCAATGGAATGCCGCAAATTCATCATCAACGTACTCAACGGTGCATGCGGATCCATTACACGAAACCGTACTTTTTTATCCTTATAGACTATATCTAAAAAAAAATCTTCCATAAAATCCTTATATATCGCTACAAATATACAATAAATCTATTTATTATGACGTGAATAACATCCTCCAACTATTGAATTTCAATATTCACCTGAACCGGGAAAATATGCATACTTCTTACCTCTATCATTTTTTGCAAAATCATCTCTGTTTTCGGAATCTTTCCTTCGAAACTACGTTTGACATATGAACTGTTTTTTAATAAAATATGCACTTGTATTTCATATCCGCAATGAGCATAATCGGCATACTGAACCGGTTTTACCTTAATTTTCTCTATCAGATCATTAGTTATACCAAAACGAGTTTCCAATTCATTGTAACAAAAAATCTTAATATCTGACGGAGTAACAATCCGATCGTTTGTTATCCAGTAATATCGGGAAAGCAGCCCTTCCGCATCGGCACCCTGAATCTCGTCATAACCAAACACAGGCTCTGCCAACAGTCGAGTACTCTTGATAAAAGATGCCGATATGGGTTCAAATGAACATCCCTCATCCAAGTTTTGATTAACCTCACTTCCATTGGTCATCAAATAGTTCATTTCAAGACTTACATTTTCCACATGAAAGCGATGATTGTTTTTCAACACAATATAGAGACCGGATGACATCTGCTCGGAAGCCTGTAATACCCCATCTGAAATTCGTTTTAACAAAGCATAAAACTGTTCCTTAAATGAACCTTCATTGAATGGAGCCATTTGCTGAAATGCGTAATAATCGGAAGTAAAACGGCTGATTAAGGAACTGGCTAATTTCACCAGTCGCTCTGGATTAAACCGATCAGCAGCAATTTTCCGAATTTCAACAGGCTCTTCATGGAACAACTGCACATTCGAAGGACGTATCATATGCATAAATTGCCATTTGAGCGTTGTTTCATCCCCACCGGAAATACGAGCAATCGGAGAATTGGAAGAAAGAGTAACCGACCGTTCTTGAGCATTAACCAATATCGTGCAATTCAAAAACAACTGCTCTTTATCGAATTTAAATTCATCATCTATTCCAAGGAATTCAAAAACCAAATCTACTTTTTCACTGGGAATTGCCTGAGACGACAATTTATAAGTGTCAACGTAAAACAACCGCACATTTTGTTTGGCAAACAGGTCGAACCATGTATTGCGAGCCTGATAAATCAACGACTGGCTATAAATCATGTTCTCCAAAGAAAAACAGCGGTCAAGAGGAAGATCAGCATAATCCCAAGGTTTCACCAACGGAAGTGCCCGTCCATTTACAAAAAGCTTCAAATCCCGAAAATGAGGATTATTGACCAGGAATGTCATACCCGATAAATTTTCCACCGGATCTTTGAAGTGCAAACTTACTTTCCATCGCCGGTTATCCAATCGGACAATAGAGGCAATTTCTCCATTGAATAACTGGGTTCTCAACAAAGGAATAAATGTATAGGGTGTTTTCGATAGTAGAAAATTCGTTCGATGGTCCAGTACCTGCGTCGGAATCTGATCATTCGGTTTCACTTCTACCACGGCTGAAGCCGGAAGAGCATGAGTTTGGTTGTACGGGATAAGCATTTTAGCAAACTCTTGAAAGATATCCGCCCTAAGCTGTTCTATCTCGGCATCCAGTTCATTCACCTCATAAGCAAGAGCTGTCAGAAAAAGCGAAAAGACCGGATCACGTTCTATCCCTTCCAGATTCTCAATACTGTAACTATGCTTCCAGATAGCAATCGCCTCCTCAAGAAGTTCTTCCGCTCTTTGACGTGTCGTAAATATTGTTTGCTTCATAGGATATTCTTTTTATCACATAAATATCAATTCCAAATATTAAGACTGGAAGTATATCGATATGCTTCTTTGGTCTCAACGATGGTTCCTTCTATGTTAATATGTATTCTTTTTTCGCTCTTTACATAAGCCATGGTAACTGCTACATTGAAAATACGTTTTTCATACCTTTCAATGGCTTTCTTCAGTTCTATCGCAAAAGTATTGATGCTCTTGGACGTACCCGATACCTTCTTATCATACAAATTCAGATTATCCTTAGTTACTTTAGAATTATAGATAACCCCTTCTTTTTCATTGAAAATTTCAAATCTGAGATTATTGAAAATGAAACCGAACTGAGGATCACAGACACAACTTCCACAGGCGGTAGTCAGCAACAATTCCAAAAAAGCATCAATAGCCATTTTATCTTCCTTAGCCTGCAACAACCGTCCGTTCACAACCTGTAATGGCAGCAATATACTCATAGCAATATTAAATTAAAGGCATAAACTCTTCTTCCTCTTCTTTCTCTTCCGGCACATATAAAGCCTTATAGAGACTATCATACAAGGCTTTATAAAGCTTTTCAAACAATTCTTCGGAAAGCTCGCCCGACAACAAAGCATGTAACTCATTCTTTAAACGATTGTTGATATGATCCATCAATCGCAAAGTCAGTTCGTCCAATATCTCTGCATACAACTTGCCTTTTAATTCCTCATAAAGCTTGTCATGCAATTCTTTCGATAACCGTTCATATAGTTCAGCTATAATCTGAGCTTTAAGCGCATCAAAATCGATAGAATGATCTTCTATTACTACTTTATCAAGCAAAGTTGAAGCACTATAGGCATACTGAGTCAGCCAATTCATCCATAATAGAATATCATATTCTGAACAGGATTCTAAAGCTTGTGGCGTTTTCGTATTGGGAATAACGATATAATAATCTATCGCTTGGGCTATCTCCTTAGTTAAACTAATGAACTGAGCCGTCCGACTCTTCAAATTGTAGTGCTTCAAGATATACGCATAACGCTGGAATGCCCGTTTCCCCTCGCCTGACTCCAAATTGGGATGTTCGGCCAGCTTGGCAATCTCTTCCGCCAGACGCATTATGCAAGCCTCAAAACGATTGTCCGACAAAAGATGCAGGCAAGGAGGGATATATTGTTCATCGATTGAAAAGACGCCATCAGTAACCTTGAACTTCATCAACGGAAAAAGATCGCTACCTTCCAACTCTTCCAACGAATAAACACCATAACTGTACTCCGGCCGTATGAATGGCGTATCCATCACTTCAAAAGCAGTTTCATTTTCTCCAAAACCGCAAGCCAGATAATATACTTCTCCATACACCAATGGCACAGTAACCACCACATTCTCGTCGATATGTAAAATCTTTCCGGATGGTAACAGAGCCATACAAACCAAACGCTCTATTTCCAGTTTATTGCGGACAAATCCACCCTGGCACTTAAACTCCGTAAAAGGAATCAGCCCAAACTGATCTCCGTTAGAAGTACGACTTGCTACCTCCTGCCTCAACGCCAGGTTTCTATCCATTTGGATAAACGTCTGGGCAGAAATCGCCATACCGGTCTTCCAATCTATTTTTGAATTGATATTCATAGTATTATTGAACGATAATCCGAATTATTATTATTGATGAATTTCCATATTATATCCCAATGTCAGGCTTTCACCTAACACCAATGGCTGTTCATGTGATTTGATTTCCACCGTAAAATGAGTATCAAATGGTATGAACCATTCTTGAAGAAAACGCTGGAGAGGAACAATATCTTCACTCAACGCCCGATAAGCTTCATTGCTCAAATTTGGCATAATCAATTCATATCGCACAGACGGACACGAATCGTGGATATTTTCTTCCCAAGTAAACCGTCCGGTATGCAACTGAACTTTACAATCCATCAAACCCGCCAACAAATCCCGTATAAAATGAAAATCCGCTCTCAAATAGCGAACATACAGCAAAAAAGGAGCAACTTTTCTGACATAAATATTCTGCTCATTTTCTATGTCATATCCAAAATAACGCTTCAGCAGAAAAGGTAACCTCTCGTTTAAAAGCCGGGATACTTGCTGTTCAACATGCAGACGGCAACGAAAAAAAGTAGTATCCACTGGCTTGAACAATTTCCGGAATTGTTCGGCTTTCCGCATCAATCGTTCATTTTTTGCCTTGAAATCTTTTCCTTTCAAAGCATCGTCGCGAGCAATCAGCCCCTGTGGAAGCCGATGGAAAAAACCGTCGCGAGCCAGCTGCACCGTCCGTTCTTCCTCATTGATGGCCAGCACATCCTGACTGTAATTCCGATAGAACGCCCCAGCCTGGTCAACCTCCCATTGGTCCACCCGATCAGGATAAAGATAATTCAATAAGAATTCCGCACTGATATCGAATAAATCTGTTTCACTTTTCATACCTCATCCGTTTTTGATAAAACCCTTGCATAATTCAGTTCATCGACCAGTTCCACATAACTGCGTCCGGCCTCTGTCTTCACCGGCAATATATCCCATTCAGGTATTCCGATTTCTCTTAAAGTCAGAGACGGATACGGGAATCGCCGGTCGAGGGATTTCCATTCATGTTGGTACAATTGGTGGAACGGCATATATCTTAAAACCGGATGCAGCTCCACAAACCGCTCGACCTCATAATCAGGAACCATAACCGAAAACTTCCGTTCCTCTTCCCTGGTAAGGAGATAATCCACAAAACTATGATCTGGAAGAAGAATCTCGACCTCCCGGCAAGAATGCTGCTCACTTAAACAATCCAAAGCCTCATCTACACGCATTCGGGTAGAAAGCGGCACCGGACTAACAGGCACCCAAGATTCATGCACCGGGCAATCTGCATCATAACCGACAAAATCAACAATCCGCGAAGCCAGATATTGCCCTTCATAATAGAACATCTTTCCACATAGCGAAGTCAGTGTTCCCTGATCCAGTTCCTCGGGATGCAACAACTTGACGGCTTCCTGTGCCTCAACTGCTCCAATAACAGATGCCACGACCGGAGTAGTCGGCACCCTGCCTGCCTGTTCATTCCGTTTCACGACAGAAGAACATGAAAGCCGGAACGACAAATCACGCAATGCCTCCGGCCCCAAATTGCAGGCGTAACAATTCTTACCAGGAATAAAGACGCGGGCCGTGCCCTCCAAACCATCGATGCCGCCATCCACCCAAGGCACACCGGCACGCATACACAGACGGTTCAGGCAATAGCGGGCCCATCGGTTATCCACGCAACAGACCACGACATCCATCCGCCTCAGCAAACCCAGTCCGACATCATGTGTAATATCACCCAACAAAGGCAAAACGTTCAGGGCCGGATTGATATCACGAAGCCGTTCGGCCGCTACCAGCGCTTTCATCCGGCTCTGCTCCGCATCCGCCTGCCTGAAAAGAACCGAGCGGGTCAGATTGGAAGATTCGACACTGTCAAAATCAACTATAACCAGATGCTCCAGTCCGAACAAGGCCAGATTTTTCAACACCTCATTTCCCAATGCTCCACAACCCACAACCATGACATTCGCCTGCTTCACCCGTTCTGAACGAAACCAAGACAAAAGACGAAAAACATCATCGCTTTCCGCAGAAGAAATTGTTTGCACCAAGTCATCCTTATCCATGCTGTTTCATCTTGTTTTATCTCGCACAAATGTAAGAAACATTTCATTTATTCCGAAGAAATTCACTAAGTTTGTAGCCTAAGACATTTAAGATAGCATGAAATACGTCTGGTTCATTCTCCTTTTAAATATTCTGCCCCTTCCGCTGATTGCCCAACAAATGCATGTGGAAGATTTCAAACGCTACACGCACCCTTTCTGGCAAAAGGCGACTTATGAAACCGACAAACATTTTGCCTTGTTGGACATCCTTACCAACGAAAAAGGATTCGAGTTTTTTATCGGTTCCACGCCTGTCGCCGCCATCGAAGGAGAAGGGACACTTACCCTGTCACTGCCCAACAGAACGACCTCCCTCCTTATCAAGCATCCTGACTATGGACAATTAAACTGGAAAATACCCGGAAAGGGCGTAAAAAAGAAAAGGCGGTACCAAGTCTATCTTCACACGGAAAGTCCGGACAAAGAATACCAGCAGGAAAAGCAATGGGCGCTGCTCACCGTCAATCCGGGAAACGCCATCTTCTACATCGACAGCCTCATCCATCCGGTTCAAGACGGGATGTTGTCGCTCTACCTGAATATGGGGAAACATCCGTGCCGCATCGAGTCGCCGTTCTACAAGGCAATAAGCGACACACTGGAACTGACCGATTCCGCCCGGTTGGAAAAGCATTTCGAACTGGAGCCCTATTACGCCTATCTGACCGTCCGCACCCGTCTGCCTCAAGCTCAAATCTTATTGGACGGACAGGAAATCGGAATCCGGACAGCCGAAACCGGCCGTTTGAAACCCGGTCGTTACCGCTTATCCATACGGCAAAACGGACAACTCTATTACGACCGTTTTATCGACATCGCCAACTCCCAGCGAAAAGTAATCGACCTCAGTGAAACCACTCTGACCGCCATCCCGGAAGAGACGTTAGCGGAAAACCGCCCTTCCGAAGTGATTTCCGCCCCCACACAAGCGGAAGATACCGTCCCAACCAACACGGAGAACCAACAGCTGTCGCCGGTCCATATCATCGCCTTCAATGCTGAAACAGCCATCTGGCTCAACCGGGAACATATAGGGACGGGAGAATGGACTGGCTATCTGGCTCCTGGTTTCTATGCCGTCAGCTCACAAAAAGAAGAGTTAGATTCGCGGACAACCTTCTTCTGGGTAGAAGCCGGCAAACCCGTCGAACTGAACTTAGCGTCTCCGCTGGCTGATTACGGTTTCCTGAACATATCAAGCAATGAAGTAAACGCGCAAATTTTCCTGAACGGCATCCCGGTCGGCGAAACGCCCTGCGTACTGAAGCATCTGCCTGCCGACCGAAGTTACCGGTTGCAACTGAAGAAAGGCAAAAAGGAAGCTGAATCCGTGGTTTACCTTAAAGGAAATGATATTGTCAATGTACATTTGAAATTGAAATAAAAAGATACGCAATGAAAAATTCAATCAGACTACTGCTAACAGAAGCGAAAGAGAAGATGAATGCCTATACCGTTTATATGAATTACCAGTTCATGAATTTCTCAGTAAAGGCCGAGCCGGCAGCCCTCTTGTCGGTTGAAGTGGAAATCGACGACGAAAAGGTCTATCTGGAAAATACGGCCGATGTCGCCATCCCGGAAGACGACCAGTTTGCCATCATCCCCAAAGACCAGGCGTTCCTCTTCGCCATCAGCAAGGCGATTGCCCATGCCCATCCCGAATACCGGCAGGAGCAGAAGGAATTGGAACAGGACGAGGAAAACGCGGATATGCCCCAATCGCCGGAAAGTTCCGAGGATACGGACAAGTACCTGCTTTGCACCATGCCCGAAATCAACAAAGACCGCCACGATGCCGGAATGGACTATGTAAAAATGATTTACGACGAAGCCACCGGTCGGCTGGAAGCGGCGCGTGTCTCGTGTGAAGTCAAGATGGCGGCCAAGCTGAAAGATGCCCAACCGAAAGAGACCGACGAGGCCAACGACGAGTTAAAGAAGATCTACGACCAGCACAAATCCATGTGCGACGACTACCGCCAGAAAAAGGAAAAGCAAATCGACGATGCCTACCAACGCTATCTGGAGAAAAAAGCCGAGGAAGAACGCGCCGAAAGCGAACGCCGCGCCGCCCACGGCGAAAATGCCGGCAAGCAAATAAACCTGAACTCATTCCTGGGGGAAGACGAATAACCCTATAGAGGTTTTTCTATTGATAATCACATTATTACGCCCTATTCGGAAGAGATTGCGGAAGAAGTTGTTTTTCGTGGCACTCCTTTGCTCGAGTTAGCAAAGGTGTTTAGCACGAGTTAGCAAAGAGGCTTTGCACGAGCGAGCAAAGGGGTTTTGCACGGGTTAGCAAAGGTGTTTTGCACGAGCGAGCAAAAGGGCTTTGCGAACTCGTGCAAAAGAACATAATAAAGCAAGCAGATTAAAAATGATTTTTAAATCTCATTGAATAGCAATATTACCTTATGAATTTCAGAGTATGCCTTCAAATCTTCCGGTGATTCTTGGCAAAGTTGACAAAGCTTCTGTGAATTTGCCATAGCTCGTTCCAAATCACCATTCTCCGTCAAATATTTATAGAGGTTGGTGCGTATGAAATATCGTTTTGTCTTTTCATATCCCGGCATATACTTCTGTAGTTCCGGAAGCAGCTGCTCATAACTCTCATATCGCCGACAAACCACATTTGGCAGAAAGTGGAGCAAGAACCAGAATTCCGTACATGGGTTCGTTTCTATAAACATCACCTTCCCTGCATATTTTTTCTTACTATACTCCTTCTTTGCTTTCTGATATAACTGCATTTCAGAGGGATACTGCAACAGCCTGTCCATATCGAATAAACATACGATATAGTCATATTGCTTATTCAAATAGGATTCGACCAGTTTTAGAATATGATTGATGTCGCTATGCTGAGGGAAATCCGGCGCAACCTTGAAAGGATAACGACACGCCACCCTCAATGAATCAAAATAGAACCACTCGGTTTCTCCCTCGCCTATGATGGCGATACTTTTCGTCACTGTTCGCCTCATATCATTAGTCATTTAGGTTAATATACT
>CALVFH010000010.1 GCA_944326775.1 uncultured Parabacteroides sp. | reverse complement strand
CCTTCCGAGGGTCGTCGGAGCCTTGCCAAAAGCTATAGACAACTTTCCGACGGCCCTCAAAAATCCGCCAATAGCTATTGGCAACTTTTTTCACCCCTTCAAAAACCCGTCTAAAGCTATAGACAACCTTCCGGAACCCCCGAAAATCCCGTCTAAAGCTTTAGACAACTTTTTTTACCCCTTCCAAAATCCGTCTATAGCTTTAGGGAACCCGCCGTAGGGCTCCGGCGACCTCCCAAAAGCTTTAGAATAGCCGCCGGAGGCCTTCGGAGAGCTCCCTAAAGCTTTAGAATAGCCGCCGAAGGGCTTCGGAGAGCTCCCAAAAGCTTTAGAATACCCGCCGGAGGGCTTCGGAGACCTCCCTAAAGCTTTAGGCTACCCGCCGAAGGACTTCGGCGACCTCTCTAAAGCTATAGACGGGACTCCGGAGGCTTCCGAAATCCCGTCTAAAGCTATTTTTGTTAAAAAAACTGTATTCCGCCGTTTGGCGATGAAATTACAGCAGGTAACGCAGCTCGCGGCCCCTGACGGCATCGTTTACTTTCCCGTCGGCATAGGCGAGCTGGCCGTTGACAAAGGTTTTCCAGACCGCATGGTGGAAGGTGTAGCCCTCAAAAGGCGACCAGCCGCACTTCGAGAGGATGTTGTCTTTCGAAACCGTCCAGTGCGCCGCCGGGTCAACCAGTACGAGGTCGGCAAAATAGCCGGGGCGGATATAGCCGCGGCGGTCGATGTGGTACAGGTCGGCCGGTTTGTGCGCCATTTTCTCGACGACCTTCTCGTACGTGAAGATGCCTTGTTCCGCCATCCGGAGCATGGCCACCAGCGAGTGCTGGACGAGGGGCCCGCCCGATGCGGCCTTCAGGCAAGAGCCTTCTTTCTCGGCCGGAAGGTGCGGGGCGTGGTCGGTGGCGACGATGTCGATGCGGTTGTCGTTGACGGCCTGCCGGAGAGCGTCGCGGTCGGCCGCCGTCTTGATGGAGGGGTTCCATTTGATGCGGTTGCCGAAGCGGGCATAGTCGGCGTCGTCGAACCAAAGGTGGTGGACACAGACCTCGCCGGTGATTTTCTTCTGGCTCAAGGGGAGGTGGTTGTCCAGCAGGGTAGTCTCCCGTGCCGTGGAGAGGTGGAGGATATGCAGGCGCGCTCCGGTGCGTTTGGCCAGGGCCACGGCTTCCGCCGACGAGGCGTAGCAGGCCTCCTCGCTGCGTATCTTGCTGTGGAAAGAGATGTCGAGGTCTTCGCCGTAGAGCTGGGTGTAGTGGGCGATGTTGCGCTTGATGATCTCTTCCTTTTCGGCGTGGACGGCAATCAGCATGTCGCTTTCCGAAAAGATGCGCTCAAGGGTCTCGCGGTTGTCAATCAGCATATTGCCGGTCGAGGAGCCGAGGAAGAGCTTGAGGCCGGGGACGCGCGAGCGGTCGAGCTTGTGAATTTCCCTGAGGTTGTCGTTGGTACCGCCGAAGAAGAACGAATAGTTGGCTCGCGAGGTCTCGGCAGCGCGGTTGAACTTCCACTGGAGGGCGTCGAGGGTGGTCGTCTGGGGTTTGGTGTTGGGCATATCCATGAACGAGGTGACCCCACCGGCCACGGCGGCGCGGCTTTCCGAGGCGATGTCGCCCTTATGGGTGAGTCCGGGTTCCCGGAAGTGGACCTGGTCGTCGATGCAGCCCGGGAGGAGCCATTTGCCGGTTGCGTCGATCAGCTCGGCCTCCACCTCGGGGTGCGCGGAGCCTTCGGTGACGGAAGCAATCTTGTCGTTTTCGATGAGGACAGAGCCTTGGAACTGCCTGCCCTCGTTGATGATGGTCGCATTCTTGATTAATGTTCTCATAAGGCGATATTATTTTAAACCACGGTTACGGAGGAGCGCATCGGTGCCCGGTTCCTTGCCCCGGAAGTTGATGTACATTTGCATGGCGTCGTCGATGCCCCCGGGCGTGAGGATGTAGCGGCGGAATTTGCCTGCGACGTCCTGGTTGAAGATGTCGCCGGTCTCCTTATAGGCATCGAAGGCGTCGGCTTCCAGGACTTCGGCCCAGAGGTAACTGTAGTAGCCCGCCGTATAGCCTCCGCCCATGGTATGATTGAAGTAGGTCGTGCGGTAGCGCGAGGGGATTTGCTTCAGGAGCCCGCGTTTGCCCAGGGTTTCGGCTTCAAACTGCATCACATCCATGTTGGCGGGTATCTCCTTCAGGACGTGGAAGTCCATATCGAGATAGGAAGCCGCCAGGTATTCGACGGTGGCAAAGCCCTGGCCGTATTTGTCGCTCTCCGTGATTTTTTCGACCAGCGATTGAGGCATGACGACTCCCGTCTGGTAGTGTTTGGCATAAACCTTCAGGACTTCCGGCTCCAGAACCCAGTGTTCCATCACCTGAGAGGGAAGTTCCACGAAATCGCGCGGGACGCCGGATACGCCATAGTAGTGCGTGTCTTTGAAGAAGTTGTGCAGGGCATGGCCAAACTCGTGGAAGAGCGTCTTGGCCTCATCGACGCTGAGGAGGGCGGGCTGTCCGGCCGACGGTTGCGTGAAGTTGCAGACTACCGTCACGACGGGGCCTACCCGTTTCCCGTCGGCGTAGGTCTGCGAGCGGTAGGTACCGCACCAGGCGCCTCCGCGTTTGCTGGCACGGGGGAAGAAATCCATATAGAGCACGCCGAGGCTGGTGCCATCTTTGTCTTTGCACTCGAAAGCCTGTGCGTCGGGATGCGGAAGGGGAATGTCGTTCAGCCGCGTGAAGGTGATGCCGTAAAGACGGTTGGCGACGTAGAAAGCACCCTGGCGGACGCTGTCGAGTTGCAGGTAGGGACGTATCTCGTTCTCGTCGATGGCATACTTCGCGTGTTTGGCTTTCTCGAAATAGTAGCGCCAGTCCCAACCTTCGGCTTCGAAGCTCTGTCCG
This sequence comes from uncultured Parabacteroides sp., assembly GCA_944326775.1. Lineage (GTDB taxonomy): Bacteria > Bacteroidota > Bacteroidia > Bacteroidales > Tannerellaceae > Parabacteroides. The sequence continues at coordinate 36,238 of CALVFH010000010.1, read as the reverse complement.
TCCTTTTTGATTTCTGCCTGAATGTCGTTGAGCTCTCTCTTGGCCTGTGCCAGGGCCGGACCCCAGACTTCGTCCAGCAACTTATAGACGTTGGCGGAGTTTTTGGCCATGCGGTCGTCCAGTGCGAAGGCGGCGTAGTCCTCATATCCCATGATTTTAGCCTTCTCCAGGCGGGCGGTGATTAGCTTGAGGACGACGTCTTTGTTGTCGGCGTCGTTGTTGTTGTTCCCCCGGTTGATGTAGCCGTTAAAAATCTGCTCGCGGAGTGCGCGATTGTCGGCGTACTGGAGGAAAGGCATGACGCTGGGGTTGTGAAGCGTGAAAACCCACTTCCCGTCGAGTCCCCGCTCCTTGGCAGTAGCTGCGGCGTTGGCAACCAGGCTCTCCGGAAGGCCGGCGAGGTCTTCTTTCTTCTCGACGACGAGCTGGAAACTGTTGGTCTCCTGCAACATGTTCTGTCCGAAGGTTAACTGGAGCATCGAAATCTCGTTGTTGAGTTCCCGGAGGCGTGCCTGTTTGTCTTCCGGAAGGTTGGCGCCGCCGCGGACGAAACCCTTGTATGTCTCTTCGAGCAATTTCGACTGTTCGGCATTCAATCCGAGCTGGTCGCGTTGCTCATACACGGCTTTGACTCTTGCAAACAGCTTCGGATTGAGGTTGATGTCATCGCTGTGTTTCGACAGGAGAGGCGACAACTCCCGGCTCAAGGCTTGCATCTCGTCGTTTGTATTGGCGCTATTCTGTCCGTAGAAGACGGCACTGACACGGCGGAGTAATTTCCCGCATTGGTCGAGCGCGGCAATGGTATTTTCAAAAGTCGGTTCCTCTGTATTGTTGATAATAGCATTTACTTCTGCTGTTTCTTGCTTCATCCCTTCCATAAAAGCAGGTTTGTAGTGTTCCAGACGGATCTGGTCGAAGGGTGGAACTCCGAAAGGGGTTGTATATTCCGTCATGAACGGATTATTTGTCGGTGCAGTAGTTTGACTACCTCCGCCGCCGCATGCGGTAAGCATGGCAGCGAGGCTGGCTGTAAGAAAGATACGTTTCATGTTTATGTTGTTTAATAGTGAATACTTTCAAGAAAGGTAAAGATACCTTATGATTATATCTCCGCAAAGTTAACTTAAATAATGAGAATACTCTATCTTTGCACTAATTTAAATATCCGTCTTTAATGTACGTTTCTATGAAGGTCTATTATACATGTATAGCTGTTTTGTTTGCTTTTTGTTCATTGTTGGCTCAAACTCCTTACCAGACTCGGATATATCAGCCTAAACACATTAAGTCGTTGCAAATACGACAGCCTGAGCAATTGTTTTCTAATCCGGTCCTTACTTTGGGAAGCGGGGAACAGTTGGTATTTACGTTTGATGATTTGCTTTCAAACCACGGGCGGTATGCCTATTCGATTATCCATTGTGATATGGACTGGAATCCTTCATCGCTGACTCCGATTGAATATCTGGATGGTTTCCAAGGTTTGACCATCGATGATTTTGCCAATTCGATGGCTACGACGACATCCTATACGAATTATCGGCTATATCTGCCTAACGAAGATGTTCAGTTCAAGGTTTCTGGCAATTATGTGCTTCGGGTTTATCTGGAAGACAACCCGGATGTTACGGTCTTTACGGCCCGATTCTATGTAGTGGAGCCCCTTTTGCAAATAGCCGCAAATGTTAGTGGAAATACGAATATTGATACCTATCAACAGCATCAGCAACTGAGTTTTGCTTTGCAAACCAAGCAATTCAGAATTACTTATCCCCAGTCGGACTTGAAAGTTCGAGTTACTCAGAATAATCGGGAAGACAATGCAGTGACCGACATCCAGCCGAGTACGATATTGGGTGATAAGATCATCTATGAAAACATTCGTTCTTTGATCTTTCCGGCAGGCAATGAGTACCGGAGGATGGAATTTCTTAGTAATAAATATAATGGAATGCGTGTTGAGAATATTTCGTTCCATCGTCCGTTTTACCATGTGACTTTGCTGAAGGATTATTCAAGTGCCTTAGGAACCTATGAATATGACGAAGATCAAGATGGCCGCTATTTTATTAATTGTAGCGGTTGTTCTGATCCAGATACGGAGGCGGATTATTATTTTGTACATTTTACTTTGGCTATGCCTCTTGCCAAGGATGGTAAAATCTATTTGCAGGGTGAGGCTTTTGATGATCTTCCTTTGGAAGATCGGGAAATGATTTATAATCCGGATACCCGTGAATATGAAGCTTCCGTTTTATTAAAACAGGGGAATTATAATTATCAGTACATCTATGTAAAAGATGGAGAAACCCGAGGAATAACGGCACCTGTTGAAGGCGATTATCATCAAACGGAAAATGAATATAGTATATATGTTTATTATCGTCCGATAGGTGCCCGTTATGATCGTTTGGTTGGAATCAGCACCCTCATAAGCAAGCAACAGTAAATGACTATGAAACCTTTTTTGCGTCAAATAGCTGAACGGTTTTATGCTGAATATGGTACGGAGGTAAGCCATTTAGCTTTTGTTTTCCCGAATCGCCGGGCAGGTCTTTTTTTTCAGAAATATCTCTCTGAAATAGCCGAGAAGCCTATGTTTTCGCCTACAATCTTGACGATTAACGATTTGTTTATTCGGTTAAGTGGCAAACAAACGGTAGATCATCTGCGTTTGTTGTTTTTGCTTTATACTATTTATAAAGAAAAGAGCGGTTCCTCGGAGACTTTTGATGAATTCCTTTATTGGGGCGAAATGCTGATTAGTGATTTTGATGATGTGGACAAATATTTGGCAGATGCTCGTTTGCTTTTTTCGAATATTTCGGATTTGCGGGCATTGGACGAGTTATTTGTTTACCTCAGTTCAGAACAAGTCGAGGCTATCCGGACTTTCTGGTCTTCTTTTCACCCGAAAGGAATTTCCCCTAATCAGAGAGAGTTCTTGGCGCTTTGGGAAATTTTGTATGATTTATATAGCACGTTAAAAGAGAGACTCTCTTCAGAAGGTTTAGGATATGAAGGGATGATTTTTAGGGAAGTAGTAGAATCTTTGGAACATGACGAACCGTTAGACATTTCTTATTCCCAAATTGTTTTTGTAGGTTTAAACGCGCTTTCTGCAGTTGAGATTCGTTTCCTCCAAGAATTGCAGCGGAGAAATTTAGCTGATTTTTACTGGGATTATGCTTCGCCATGCGTTTTGGATCCCGAAAATCGGGCTTCTTTCTTTGCTATTCCTAACAAACAGCGCTTCCCTTCCCGTTTTATACTTCCTGAGGAAGAATCTCCTGTCGGACAAGAAATTGTAACGATAGGTATTCCTTCGGGTATTGGACAAGCAAAACAAGTTTTTCATTTATTAAAAGAACTATGCAATAAACATTTGTTAGAAGGGGAAGAGGCACTTCGAACAGCAATTGTTTTACCGGATGAACATATGCTAGTCCCAGTTTTGAATGCTATTCCAGAGGAAATTCGGCATATTAATGTAACTATGGGCTATCCACTCTCTGGAACACCGGTTGCTTCGTTGATGGATTATATAGTAGAACTTCAACGAAACATACGGTTTATAGACCGGAAACCTATGTTTTATTTTAGAGATGTCTTGCCTGTTCTGAACCATCGTTATGTGGCGTTGACTTATCCGGAAGTAGTTACTTATTTGGTGCAGGATATTAGTAAAAACAATCGGATTTATATTCCGGCAGAGGATTTAGGAAAAGTGCCGCTTTTAGTTCTTCTTTTTTCTCCTATAACAGATGTGATGGATTTTTCGGATTATCTTATCCGAATTTTAGAGGAATTGAATAAGCGTCTTTCTGTTCAAATCTCAGAGGAAGAAAAGAATGATGAGAAGCCTCGACGAATTATTGAATTAGAGCAAGAGTTTGTTTTTCATTACTTTACAATAGTAAATCGGATGAAGGATATAAGGCAGTCTGGCATTGAAATGCGGATGGAAACTTATTTTAAACTTTTGCAGCGATTGACGGAATCTATTACAATTCCATTTCAAGGAGAGCCCCTTTCTGGACTTCAGGTGATGGGTGTGTTGGAGACTCGTGCACTGGATTTTGATCGGCTTATCATTTTGTCCATGAATGAAGGAGTATTTCCTCAAAAGAAAGCAGCAAACTCATTTATTCCATATAATTTGCGCCGGGGTTTCGGTTTGCCGACTTATGAGCATCAGGATAGTGTATGGGCCTACCATTTTTATCGTCTATTGTTTCGGGCTTCGCAAGTGAATTTGTTGTATGATACAAGAAGCAATGGTTTACAGACTGGAGAGAGAAGTCGCTTTATCCATCAATTGCATTATCATTATGGAATGCCTCTAAAAAATCAGTTATTGGTGTATGATGTAACGAATGGTGAAGGCCAGAATTATACTGTAACTAAAGATAAATCGGTACAGGTACTTTTGGCTCAATTCAGGCGTGGTGGTGAACGTGCTCTTTCGGCGAGTGCAATTAATATATATTTGGATTGTCCACTTAAATTCTATTATGCGGTTATAGAAAATATCCAAGAAGATGATGAGGTTGCTGAAAATATTGAAAATGATGTGTTTGGAAGCATTCTGCATAAAACATTGGAGATACTATACAAACCCTTTATTGGGAAAATGGTTACAGATGATCTTTTGCAACTTATACAAAAAGATGATGAAGGATTACAGTCGGCTATAGCTCAGGCATTTGCCGAGATATTTTTTAAAACTACAGTAATTCGTCCTTTGGAAGGACAAAATTATTTGATAGGAGAGATGATTGGAAAGTATATTAGAAAGGTCTTGGATCAAGACAGAAAGCTGACGCCATTCCATTATGTGAATTCTGAACGATTAATTTTGTCTTCATTAAAACTTTCTGATGGGAGTGAAGTACAGCTTAAGGGATTCATTGATCGAGTTGATTGTGTCAGGAATCGACTTCGGATAGTTGACTATAAAAGTGGGAAAGGAACCAGCGATTTTGCTTGTGTGGATACCTTGTTTGATTCAATGATGAAAAATCGTCCGAAAGCTATTATGCAAGTGTTCTTTTATGCATGGATGTATGCTCATTCTTCTGAATGGGAAGGTAGAGAAATCAAGCCTGTTATTTACTATATGCGTTCTTTATTTGATTCTCAGCTGGACTTTTCTGTTTATCAGAAAGTTGGACGGGGTAAGCGTGACGTGGTAGATTCTTTTAGTGTCTATGCTGATGATTTTGAAAATCGGCTTCGGCAATGTTTGGATGAAATATTTAATGAAAAGATTCCATTCATTCAAACATCCCATAGTGAGGTATGTCAATATTGTCAGTTCTCTGGTCTGTGTGGAAGATAAATGGTTAGAAAAGAATACCTAAAGCAAAGCTGATTGTGTTGGTGCGCCATTTGTATTCTAATGAAGAAGGAGAATCCAGGTCAGAGAGGACATATAGGAATGAAGAGGAAGTGTGAGTAATACCGAATTCATAATTGAAGTCTAGAAAAAGCCTTCCAATGGTTACATTGATGCCTGTTACTAGATTCAGATTATAGGGATGGTTTTCTTCGGTAAAATAAGAATAAGCAGCTTCTACAATATTAATATCGTAATTCGTTTTGTAACGATATTTGATTTTGGGCCCGATCATGACACTGAGTCGGTAGGGATTTTCCTTGATTAGATCATAACCAATCAGAAGAGGCACTTCTATGGAAGAAGTTTTGACATGAATATGATTAACAAGTGCAGCCTCATTGACTTTGTCATCATCCATGACGAAATTTTGCGGTAAAGCAAATTGAAGTTCACTTTCAGCCCGGTGCCAACTTATACTTGGATTGAAGAAAAAACGATTCTCTCCGAGTCTTAAAGATACTGCTGCCAAGTAGCCAACTCTATAACGTTGGCTGAAACTATCCAATTCTTTTCCGTCGATTGCAAGTGTATGGACAATAGGAAGTGATGCATTGAATCCAATGCGTATGCCTATATTACATTTACGTTCTTTCAGAAGCATGAATTCTCCTCTTTGTGCTGATAAACAGAGAGGAAATAGCAAAAGGAAAGGGGAAAGAAATAGTTTCATAATCGATAAGCTATTTACTTTTTTTCTGAATGGACCAACCGAATTTGCCGATGAGGTTGCCCAATTCATAATATTTACCGTGAGAGTAGGCTATAAGGCCAGCTCGTTGCATGTTGAATGCCCCGGTTTCGGGATCGAGGTAACAATCATCGGCCTGAATGTTAACCACATCAGCTATAAACATATCGTGACTACCGAGAGAAAGGATTTCTTTGGTTCGGCATTCGATGCATAGCGGTGATTCTTCAATGGTAGGTGCATTGACGATAGAAGCTTTGCCAGGTGTTAGCTTCATTTCATCGAACTTATGATGTTTTTTTCCGGAATTGACGCCACACCAGTCGGTTGCAAATGCTAAGTCCCGATTAGTCAAGTTTATAACAAATTCCATAGAATCTTTTAAAATAGGATAAGAATGCCGTTCAGGTCGGACAGAAATATAACACATCGGGGGATTGGTGCAAATAGTACCCACCCATGCCACTGTGATAATATTATATTCGTTAGGTTCCCGGCCACACGAAACCATAACGGCCGGCAAAGGGTAAATCATTGTCCCAGGTTTCCAGTCATGTTTCATAAGCGGTAAAAATGGAAGAAAAAGAAAAGATAAGCAGGAAGAACTGGTTTTAAAGAATTGTAACGTCCTGCTTATCTGGAATTATTTATTCAATGATAATATCGTCTTTCTGAACTTTCCGTTCACAATAGTGGCATTTTAGGGTACCGGTTTCTCGATCCACCACTTCAAAACGTGTTTGCATTGGTTCGTTATTGGTGATACATTTCGGATTATTACATTTAACCAGGCCGATAATCTCATCCGGGAGAGCAACACGTTTTTTTTCAATTACTTCATAGTCTTTAATGATATTCAAAATGACATTGGGAGCAACTAATGCAATCCGGTCGATTTCTTTATCATCGAAGAATTTGTCAGCAATCTTTATCATTCCCTTAGTGCCGCATTTGTTGCTTGGCAGATTGTTTGCAATCGTAATGGTGTTATTCTTCATTTTATCGAGTTCCAGTAATGAAGCAACTTTAAATAAATGACATGGGGGAATATGGTCGATTACTGTTCCATTCTTAATGGCTGCTACCTGCAGTTCTTTATTATTTTTATTGATAGCCATAATATTTCTTTTTTAAATTTCAATACCTAATACTTCACAAATAATAGCTTCACGGGCAAACAACCCGTTACGTGCCTGTTGGATATAATAAGCTTTTGGATTGTCATCAACATCATATGCAATTTCGTTAACGCGTGGAAGAGGATGAAGAATGCGTAAATTATCACGACTACCTTCAAGCATAGCGTTTTTCAGGATATACACATTCTTTACTCGTTCGTATTCTTCAAGGTCTGTAAAGCGCTCTCGTTGAACACGTGTCATATAAAGAATATCGCTTTGATTGATGATGTCTTCTGTAAAATCTGTGTGTTCGTAATATTTGATATTGTGTTGGTCGCAAAAGTTTTTTTGTTCATCAGGCATTCTTAATTCATTGGGGGCAACGAAATGGAAAGTCGGATTAAAATGAGACATGCCGACAATAAGTGAATGTACCGTACGGCCATATTTCAAATCACCTACCATCGTAATAGTCAAGTTTTCTAATTTACCTTGTGTTTTGCGGATAGAATAGAGGTCGAGCATCGTTTGTGAAGGATGTTGATTAGCTCCATCTCCTGCATTGATGATAGGAATATTGGTTACTTCTGAAGCATAGCGGGCAGCACCTTCCAAATAATGTCGCATGATGATCAAATCGGCATAGTTGCTTACCATTAAGATAGTATCTTTCAATGTTTCGCCTTTGGAAGAACTGGTCGTAGATGCATCTTGGAATCCGATGACGCGACCGCCTAAACGATTTATTGCGGTTTCAAAACTTAAACGCGTCCGTGTGGAAGGTTCAAAGAATAGCGTAGCCGCAACTTTACCTTCAAGCAGGCGGCGATTGGGATTTTCTTCAAACTTTTGTGCGTTATCCAAAATACGAAGAATGTCCTCTTTGGAACATTGATCGATTGAAACTAAACTTTTACTTTTCATAGATTGTGTATATTCTGTCGTTCTTGCAAAGGTAGGAAAAATCGGAAAAGAAAATTCTCTTTTACCAGCTTTTTCGTGTATTATTTAAGCTGCAAATTATTCAAAAGCTCCTTCCCAAACGAAACAATTGGGAAAACTCTTTTTCAGACGGGTCGGTGCTTGGAAGATTCCGAAGACAGAAGAACCAGAACCGGACATAGATGCGTATAATGCACCGGCTTCATATAATTTTTGTTTGATATTTCCGATTGCAGGAAATTGTGGGAATACATTTGTTTCAAAATCGTTAACCATTGTTTCCTTCCAAGTTTCTATCGGCTGGCGAATAATTTCTTTTAAAGAAACCTGTGGCCTTTTTGGGGTAGCTCCTGCATATGCTTGTGGAGTAGAAACAAAAATATCCGGTTTGACGAGACATAACCAATAACCTTTTAGAGAAAATTCAATTTTCTCAAATTGATCTCCAATGCCTGAAGCGAAAACAGGAGTATTTCGGATAAAGAACGGGCAATCTGCTCCAATTTGTGAAGCAATGTCTTCTAATAACGTGTCGTTTAAGTTTAACTGAAAAAAATCTCGGAGCATTTTCAGCATAAAAGCAGCATCTGCAGACCCTCCTCCTAGACCTGCACCGAATGGAATATTCTTCAGTAAATGAATTTCAAGCGGAGGAATTTCAGAATATTTTTTTAATTGGCGGATTGCTTCTACGACAATATTTTTTTCTGCCGGTAGGTCTAGAGGAATACCTGTTTGTTGGATTGTTGTTTTTGGGGCCGGTATAATTTCCAGCGCATCTTTGATGGGGACGGGATAGAATATAGTTTCTATATTATGATATCCGTCGGAGCGTTTTTCTACAATATTTAGCCCTAAATTAATTTTAGCATTTGGAAAGGTAATCATATATACGGTATTTTTTGTAATCGGAATACAAAGGTAAATAAAAAATAAAAAACATGGGGAGAATATGAGTGATATGAAAAAAAATCGCCATATTTGCCATTGATAAAGACAAAGGGGTGCCCAGACGGGCTGAGATCATACCCTTCGAACCTGACGCAGTTCATACTGCCGTAGGGATTGTTTTCAGACTTTCCTTTTTCCGTTCGGAAGTTATTCCTTTGTTATTTCATTTCAAATTAAGGTTCTATGAAAATACGAGTAAATAATCAAATTGTAGAATGTAAAGAGTATGCAACTTTGCAAGATGTTTCCTCTCAACTTCAGTTACCAGAGAAGGGTGTTGCTGTTGCAGTGAACAATCAAATGATTCCTCGATCTCAATGGAGTACTCATATGATGAATGAGTCTGATTCGTTGGTGATTATAAAAGCAGCGTGTGGAGGCTGATTTAATTCGCATATTGAAATTTATAATTACACCTAAAATAAAAAGAACAAAGATATCAATGGAAAAATTAGTTATCGCAGGAAAAGAATTTAATTCCCGCTTATTTCTTGGAACAGGAAAGTTTAATTCAAACATCCTTATGGAGAATGCAATACTTGCTTCTAGTACGGAGATGGTTACGGTGGCTATGAAGCGTATTGAGTTAGAAGATAAGGAAGACGATATGTTGAAGCATATCATACATCCCAATATCCAGCTTTTGCCAAATACATCCGGGGTTCGTAATGCGGAGGAAGCTGTTTTTGCAGCTCAGATGGCACGTGAAGCTTTTGGCACCAATTGGTTAAAACTGGAAATTCACCCGGATCCTCGCTATTTGTTGCCAGATACGGTAGAAACGTTGAAAGCTACGGAGCAATTGGTAAAATTAGGATTCGTTGTCTTGCCTTACTGCCAAGCAGATCCGGTATTGTGTAAACAACTGGAAGAAGCGGGAGCTGCAACTGTTATGCCGTTGGGTGCACCTATTGGAACAAATAAGGGGCTCCAGACATTGGACTTTCTGCAAATTATTATAGAACAAGCGGGTATCCCGGTTGTCGTTGATGCTGGAATCGGTGCTCCGAGTCATGCTGCTAAAGCTATGGAAATTGGAGCTTCTGCTGTATTGGTAAATACAGCTATTGCGGTTACCGGGAATCCGGTAGAAATGGCCAAAGCATTCAAACAAGCTGTTGAAGCGGGAAGACTTGCTTATGAAGCTGGATTAGGAGGTATTGCAAATAATTTAGAAGCTTCAGCCTCGTCTCCGTTGACAGCATTTTTGGACAAATAGAAAAGTATTTACATTTAAGCACAAAGGGACATGAATAATAATGATAAAGCCTATGCACAGCGAGAAAAGGCATACATGATGGGGAAAAGATTTCCTTTTATCCGAGTTGGAATGCAGAAAGTAAATCTTACGCCGAGTGTGACTATTGAGAACGGGAAGCGCGTGTTGACGGCGAATGCTCCGGTTTATATTTATGATACCAGCGGCCCGTTCAGTGATCCTTCCATCAAGATAGATCTGAAAAAGGGACTACCCAGAATGCGTGAACCCTGGATAATTGAGCGTGGTGATGTAGAACAACTACCTTCAATTACCTCAGAATATGGAAAAATGCGTCGGGATGATAAATCTCTTGATCATTTGCGTTTTGAACATATTGCTTTACCTTACCGGGCAAAAACGGGTCAAAAAATCACGCAAATGTATTATGCCAAGCAGGGTATTGTAACACCAGAGATGGAGTATGTGGCTATTCGTGAGAATATGAATTGTGCTGAATTAGGAATTGATTCACATATTACTCCAGAATTTGTCCGTGATGAAATTGCGGCCGGTCGGGCCGTTTTACCGGCGAATATCAACCATCCGGAAAGTGAACCGATGATTATTGGAAGAAATTTCTTGGTGAAAATCAATACGAATATTGGCAATTCTGCTACAACATCTTCTATTGAAGAAGAAGTAGATAAAGCTGTCTGGAGTTGCAAGTGGGGTGGGGATACGTTGATGGATCTTTCTACGGGTGCCAATATCCATGAAACCCGTGAGTGGATTATCCGTAATTGTCCAGTTCCGGTTGGGACGGTCCCCATGTATCAGGCTTTGGAAAAGGTCAATGGGAAAGTAGAAGATTTGAACTGGGAGATTTATCGGGATACTCTTATAGAACAATGTGAACAAGGCGTAGATTATTTTACTATTCATGCCGGAGTGCGACTTAAAAATGTACATCTTGCCGACAAGCGTTTGTGTGGTATCGTCAGTCGAGGAGGCAGTATCATTAGCAAGTGGTGCTTGTTGTATAATAAGGAAAGCTTTTTGTATGAACATTTTGATGATATATGTGATATCTTGGCTCAATATGATGTTGCAATTTCGTTAGGAGATGGTTTGCGGCCGGGTTCTATTTACGACGCTAATGACGAAGCGCAGTTTGCCGAACTGGATACGTTGGGAGAACTTGTGCAACGCGCATGGGCAAAAAATGTACAGGCATTTATAGAAGGTCCGGGACATGTTCCATTGCATAAAATCCGTGAAAACATGGAACGTCAGATTTCTTCTTGTCATGAAGCACCTTTCTATACCTTAGGCCCTTTGGTGACAGATATTGCTCCGGGTTATGATCATATAACATCGGCGATCGGTGCAGCTCAGATTGGTTGGTTGGGTACAGCAATGCTTTGTTATGTAACCCCTAAAGAACATTTAGGTTTGCCTAATCGGGAAGATGTCCGTACAGGAGTCATTACGTATAAAATTGCGGCTCATGCGGCCGATTTGGCAAAAGGCCATCCAGGGGCAATCATACGCGACAATGCTCTTTCTAAGGCCCGTTATGAGTTCCGTTGGCGTGACCAGTTTCATTTGAGTCTTGATCCGGATCGTGCGTTGGAATATTATAAAGAAGGTAAGCATGAAGACGGAGAATATTGCACAATGTGCGGACCTAATTTTTGTGCGATGAAATTGTCCCGCGATTTAAAAGACATTTAAAAAGCCGTTGGCGGAATTGATTCGCAGCATACCTGCCGGGGGACAGCACTAAAAATCCTCTGGAAGCACTGTCCCCGCTGGGAACGCCGTTTAATTTTGCCAACAAGTATTTAAAACGAATTTAAAATAGGAAAGAATATGTTTTCAGAATATCTTGAAACGATAGATTGGGATGAAACAACAGCACAGATTGCTTCGAAAACCGAAGCAGATGTATGTCGAGCTTTAGCTAAGGAGCATTTGGATGTCCAAGACTATATGGCTCTTATATCTCCAGCTGCAGAACCGTATTTGGAAACAATGGCGCGGCTTAGCTATAAATATACACGAGAGCGTTTTGGCAATACCATGTCGATGTTTGTTCCGCTGTATATTACAAATTCCTGCACCAATTCCTGCGTATATTGTGGATTCCATATCAGTAATCCGATGAAGCGCACGATTTTAACAGAGGAAGAAATTGTTAATGAATATAAGGCTATCAAGAAACTTGCTCCATTCGAAAATTTGTTGTTAGTAACCGGGGAGAATCCTGCAAAAGCCGGTGTTCCTTACATTGCTCGTGCCTTGGATTTGGCAAAGCCTTATTTTTCCAATTTGAAAATTGAGGTGATGCCTCTTTCCGCCGAGGAATATCGTGAATTGACTCATCATGGAATGAATGGGGTAATTTGTTTTCAGGAAACGTATCATAAAGCCAATTACAATATTTATCATCCACGTGGAATGAAATCAAAGTTTGACTGGAGGGTCAATGGTTTTGATCGTATGGGGCAAGCCGGAGTACATAGTATTGGAATGGGCGTGTTATTGGGATTGGAAAAAGAATGGCGTACCGATATTACCATGATGGCATATCATTTACGCTATTTACAGAAGCATTATTGGAAAACGAAATACAGTTTTAATTTCCCGAGAATGCGCCCTTCAGAAAATGGAGGTTTTCAGCCGAATGTAGTCGTCAATGATCGTGAGTTGGCACAAATTACCTTTGCTACGCGTATTTTCGATCATGATGTCGATATCTCTTATTCTACACGGGAAAGTGCGACTTTTCGTGATAATATGGCACGTTTGGGAGTAACGACCATGAGTGCAGAAAGTAAGACAGAACCAGGTGGTTATTATTCTTATCCGCAAACCTTGGAACAATTTCATGTAAGTGATGAACGTACTGCAAAGGAGGTGACAATCGCATTGCAGAAAATAGGTATTGAACCTGTTTGGAAAGACTGGGATCAGTCTTTTGATGCTGTTAATTGTCAATCAGAGCTTTGTGCAAGCTGAATATTTTGATATCATTTGATTAATTATGTAAGGGCTGTATTAAAATAGAAACCCCATTTATGTATTAAAAAATGAGGCGTGTGTTATTTTAATACAGCCTTATTTCTTGACGAAAGGAATATCGGTATGGAGAAAATAAAAATGCAGGAACGTTATGCCCGACATTTGATGTTATGTGAAATAGGAGAGGAAGGACAACGCAAAATATTAAATTCCAATGTTCTATTAGTAGGTGTGGGGGGATTGGGTTCGCCTATAGCTCTTTATTTAACATCGGCTGGCATAGGTCGGTTGGGATTGATAGATGATGACGTAGTTAGTTTTTCTAATTTACAGCGTCAAGTTTTATACGGAGAAAGTGAGATTGGACAATTGAAAGTAAAGTGTGCCTGTCGGCGTTTACAAGCTTTGAATAGTCAAATTCAAATAGATACTTACTCATGCAGATTAAGTAAAGAAAATGCCGAGAGCATATTGTCGAGATATGATGTGATTGTTGATGGAACAGACAATTTTCAAACTCGTTATTTGTTGAGTGATGTATCAGCTCGTTTAGGTATTCCTTATGTTTATGGGGCGATTCGAGAATTTGAGGGACAAGTATCTGTCTTTAATATGCCGAATGGTAGAACTTATCGAGATTTGTATCCCAATGAATCCGAATTATGTTCGATGTCACGTCCGTCTTTGGGAGTAATGGGCGTATTGCCAGGAATTGTCGGTTGTGTCGAAGCTTCTGAAACTATTAAAGTGATAACTCAGTGTGGTGAACTTTTATCTGGAAAATTGTGGACTATAGATTTGTTGACTATGCAAAGCTCCATCATATCTTTTTAATGAGCAGGTTTGAATTATAAAATCTTTGAATGGCATTCTGGGAAATCTCAAAATACGATAATTAGTTTGTTTTTTTGAAAGCAAAAACTTATCTTCGTACGAATATTAATTAGGAATTTATATGGGTTATAAGAAATATCTTTATATTGCAATACGGGCTGCTATTGATGCTGGAAAAGAGATTATGAATATATATCAAAATCCAGCATCAGATTTTGGTATTGAACAGAAAGCTGATAATTCTCCGTTGACATTAGCAGATAAAGCTTCAAATAAATTGATTGTAGATGCTTTGTCAGTGACTCCATTCCCTATTTTGAGTGAGGAAGAAAAACAAATACCGTATGAAGAGCGAAAGAAATGGAAACTCTTTTGGATGGTAGATCCTTTGGATGGAACCAAGGAGTTTATTAAAAAGAATGGAGAGTTTACGGTTAATATAGCCTTGATAGAAAAAGGAGTACCGGTATTAGGTGTGATTTATGTTCCAGTTCGTAAAGAGTTGTATTTTGCCAATGATTCTATTGGTGCTTATAAATTAGCCGATGTAGATTGTACGTTGCAACCTTCCATGGCGGATATTCATGCTAAATGTGTACGTTTACCCATGGCTTCAGCCCATCAGGGGATAGTTGTGGTCGCATCTCGTTCTCATCAGACGGAAGATACGGCACGTTATATAGACAATTTACGAAAAAGAGGTCAACCTGTTACTTTGATAAGCAGTGGAAGTAGTCTGAAAATTTGTCTTGTAGCAGAAGGTTCAGCAGATATTTATCCTCGTTTTGCCCCTACTATGGAATGGGATACCGCTGCAGGACATGCCATTGCTAAAGCAGCGGGTTGTAACGTCTTTTATATTGATGAGAAAACTCCAATTAAATATAATAAGGAGAATTTGACGAATCCGTGGTTCGTGGTGAAACCGATTTCTTCCATTTGTTAAATCTGTTGGTCTGTTTTTCTTCGAAAGGTGAATTTGCGAGAAAAATTGCCGGATGTGTATTAATATCTTCTTATATTTGTGCCCTATCTGATAATAACGAAGAAAATAAGGCATGAATCTTGAAATATTATTTGTCCTGCTAGCCTTAGTAGGTATGGTGGGGGCGTTAATATGGGACCGAATGCGACCGGGGATGGTGTTGCTTTCGGTTTCCGTATTATTCTTGTGTGTAGGAATCATTTCTCCAAAGGAAATGTTAGAAGGATTTAGTAACAAGGGCATGATTACTGTAGGACTCTTATTTTTAGTAAGTGAGGGAATCCGGCAAAGTGGTGCATTAGGACAACTTATCAAAAAGTTACTTCCTCAAAAAGAAACTACGGTATTTAAGGCTCAATTACGGATGTTGCCCCCTATAGCTTTTATTTCTGCTTTTCTAAATAATACTCCGGTTGTAGTTATTTTTGCTCCCATTATCAAGCGTTGGGCAGAGGCTGTGAAGTTGCCTGCAACTAAATTTTTAATTCCGCTATCTTATATGACTGTTTTGGGTGGGCTTTGTACATTGATAGGAACTTCTACTAATTTAGTGGTACATGGTATGATTTTGGATGCGGGTTATGAAGGGTTTAGTATGTTTGAACTAGGCAAGGTGGGTGTCGTGATTACTTTGGTGGGTATGGTTTATCTATTCATTGTGTCTTCCAAATTACTTCCTTCTACGAGTTCAAATGAAAGTGATGATGAGTCATCTGAAAATGAAACCAGTAATCTTCATCGTGTTGAGGCTGTGTTAGGACCACGTTTCCCAGGTATCAATAAAACTTTAGGTGAATTTAATTTTACTCGACATTATGGAGCTATCGTTAAGGAAGTTGTTCGAGGAGGAATTCGCTATACACAAAATTTGGATAAAGTTCGTTTGTATGAGGGAGATACATTGATTTTGTGGGCAGATGATACATTTATACCAACGTGGGGAGAGTCGAGTGTCTTTTTAATGTTGGCAAATGGTAAGGATGTGCAAGAAAAGGTTTCCGAGAAAAAACGTTGGCTGGCATTAGGGTTATTAATTTTCATGATTGTAGGCGCTACAATTGGTGAATTGCCTTTGTTTAAAGAAATGTTTCCTGAACTGCAGCTCGATATGTTTTTCTTTGCTTGTATCACAACCGTGATTATGGCATGGACTAGAATATTTCCTCCTAAAAAATATACCAAATATATATCATGGGATATCCTGATAACGATTGCTTGTGCATTTGCTATTGCCAAAGCAATGGAGAATTCAGGGATGGCAGATATGGTAGCTACAGTTATTATTGGAATGACAGATCAACTTGGACCTTTTGCTTTATTAGCGGTTATTTATTTTATTACAAATTTGATTACAGAGTTGATAACGAATAATGCTGCAGCTGCTTTGAGTTTTCCTATAGCTTTATCTGTGGCAACGCAATTGGGCGTTGATCCCAAGCCTTTTTTTGTGGTAGTTTGTATAGCAGCTTCGGCGGCATTTAGTACACCGATTGGCTATCAGACCCATCTGATTGTACAAGGTGTCGGTGGATATAAGTTTACTGATTTTGTGAAGGTAGGTTTGCCTTTAAATTTGATTGTCTTTTTAATATCAGTTTTTCTGATACCTTATATCTGGGAGTTTTAAGAGTTAAGTATGATGGAAAAAATAATGAATAATAATGTTTATCCGATTTTTGACAAGATGATGACTCGGGCAGACAAGGAAAAATTGTTGAATCAGCATGGTTTGATGGTTTGGTTTACAGGTTTGAGTGGTTCGGGTAAAAGTACGATAGCGATTGCTTTAGAGCGGGAACTACATCGTAGAGGATTGTTATGTCGTATTTTGGATGGAGATAATATTCGTAGTGGAATCAATAATAATCTTGGCTTTTCAGAAGCAGATCGAGTGGAAAATATCCGTCGCATAGCAGAAGTAGGTAAGCTTTTTGTAGATACGGGGATTATTACATTGGCAGCTTTTATTAGTCCTAATAATGCGTTGCGTAAGATGGCTTCAGACATCATTGGAAAAGATGATTTTATTGAAGTTTATGTCAGTACTCCGATAGAGGTTTGCGAGCAGCGTGATGTGAAAGGACTGTATGCACGTGCCCGTAGAGGAGAAATCAAAGATTTTACAGGGATCTCGGCTCCATTTGAAGTACCTGAACATCCCGATATATCTTTGGATACTTCAGTATTGACATTAGAAGAATCTGTTGGGAAAATGGTTGAGTTAATTTTGAGTAAGAATAAACATAAGGAATTATGAATCATATATGGTAGTTTGTGTAATCTCAGTATTCATATTATTGCCATTTTAAAAATCTTTAGAGAAATGTCTGATTATAAATTAAGTCATTTACAGGAATTGGAGGCAGAATCTATTTATATTATTCGTGAAGTAGCTGCCGAGTTTGAAAATCCTGTCATGCTATATTCTATTGGGAAGGATTCATCTGTAATGGTTCGTCTGGCGGAGAAAGCGTTTGCTCCGGGAAAAGTTCCTTTTCCTTTGATGCATATAGATTCAAAATGGAAATTTAAGGAAATGATAAAGTTCCGTGATGAATATGCCAAGAAATATGGTTGGAATCTGATAGTAGAATCAAACATGGAAGCTTATAAAGCTGGAGTCGGTCCATTTACCCATGGAAGTAAAGTTCATACAGATTTGATGAAAACGCAAGCATTGCTTCATGCACTCGATAAATATAAATTTGATGCGGCTTTTGGTGGAGCACGTCGTGATGAAGAAAAGAGTCGGGCAAAAGAACGAATTTTTTCTTTCCGTGATAAATTTCATCAGTGGGATCCTAAAAATCAACGTCCAGAACTTTGGGATATTTATAATGCTCGTATTCATAAGGGTGAAAGTATTCGTGTATTTCCACTTTCAAATTGGACTGAACTAGATATTTGGCAATATATCCGATTGGAAAATATTCCGATTGTCCCATTATATTTTGCAAAAGAACGTCCTGTAGTGGAAATTGATGGAAATCTAATTATGGCGGATGATGATCGTTTGCCGGATAAATATAAGGATAAGATACAGATGCGTAAGGTTCGTTTTCGTACTTTAGGATGCTGGCCATTGACTGGTGCAATCGAAAGTGATGCTGATACCATCGAAAAGATTGTGGAAGAGATGATGACTACTACTAAAAGCGAGAGAACTACTCGTGTTATTGATTTTGATCAGGAAGCCAGTATGGAACAAAAGAAACGTGAAGGTTATTTCTGATTAATTTATGAATTAATGAATGAAATGATGAATTAAAATTATGGATACACAATCATTAGATATAAAAGCTTTTCTGGATAGAGATGAGCAAAAGGATCTTCTCCGCTTTCTTACAGCAGGTTCCGTAGATGATGGAAAATCTACTTTAATTGGTCGATTACTTTATGATAGTAAGAAACTTTATGAGGATCAATTGGTCGCTTTAGAGCGAGATAGCAAACGTATGGGGAATGCTGGAGATCATATTGATTATGCACTTCTTCTTGATGGGCTGAAAGCTGAGCGCGAGCAAGGAATTACGATTGATGTAGCTTATCGTTATTTTTCAACGAATAATCGTAAGTTTATCATTGCCGATACCCCGGGACATGAACAATATACTCGTAATATGATTACGGGGGGGTCTACAGCGAATTTGGCTATTATTCTTGTTGATGCTCGTACGGGAGTGATTACACAAACTCGTCGTCATACTTATTTGGTCTCTCTTTTAGGGATACATCATATTGTACTTGCGGTCAATAAAATGGATTTGGTGAATTTTGATCAAAAGATATTTGATAATATCGTAGATGAATATATGCGTTTTGTTCGTCCGTTAGGCATCAGTGATATTATGTGTATTCCTCTTTCGGCACTTGATGGAGATAATGTGGTAGATAAAAGTGAACGAACGCCGTGGTATAGCGGACCATCTCTTTTGAATTTTTTGGAAACTGTGCCGATTGATTTGGATCGTAATTATACAGATTTTCGTTATCCGGTTCAATATGTTTTACGTCCCAACCAGGATTTTCGAGGTTTTTGTGGTAAGGTTGCTAGTGGAGTAATTCATAAAGGTGATACCGTGATGGCTTTGCCTTCACGCAAGACTTCTAAAGTGAAGAGTATTGTTACTTACGAAGGTGAGCTGGAGGAGGCGTTTCCTTCCCTTTGTGTGACTTTAACTCTTGAAGACGAAATTGATATTTCTCGTGGTGAAATGCTAGTTCTCCCAGATAATTTACCCTGTGAAGGTCGTGATTTTGAGGCTATGCTTGTGTGGATGGATGAAGAACCGATGGATGTTTCGAAGCAGTTCTATATTAAGCAGACTACCCATACAACTCGAGCTCAGATTGAAGGTATTGAATATCGGGTTAATGTGAATACAATGGAACATTCAGAGGTAGATCATTTGGAACTTAATGAAATTGGAAAGGTCCGCATATCAACTAGTCGAGAGCTTTTCTTTGATCCTTATAGGAAAAATAAGCAAACTGGTGCGTTTATTTTAATTGATCCGATATCAAATAATACTTCGGCAGTAGGTATGATAATTGATAAGGTAAATGAAATTCATCAAGTTGAAGAACTAAATGTCATTACATTAAACTTACCTGATTTAGGAATTGCTCCAGAACATTATTCTGCTGTAGAACGTGTTTGTAAAGAAATTTCTAAACAAGGTGTAGAACTTCGAGTAATCAAATAAGTGTTTGTAAGAAAATATAAAGGAATTCGTCCCTGATTTTTAGGACGATCTTTGAAAAGAAAACAGAAACCAAACATAAGATAAAAATGGGATTGATTGAATTTGATAAGCTCCCAGTAAATACGTTAGTAGGTGCGGACTGGGATACTTTTAAAAAAATAACGGATGGTCAAGTGATAGGTGCAGATTATAAGACGAAATATTTTCTCACAAAAGCTGTTTGTCGTCTGTTAAGTCTTCTTGTACCACTTCAGGATAGCCGTTATAAAAAGTTCGCAGATAAACCACTTGAAATGGATCCAATGTTTATTTTAGGGCATTGGCGGAGTGGAACGACTTTTGTTCATAATGTATTTGCTTGCGATAAACATTTTGGCTATACAACTACTTATCAAACAGTTTTTCCACATTTAATGCTTTGGGGGCAGACTTTTTTTAAAAAGAATATGTCATTTTTGATGCCAGACCATCGCCCCGCAGATAATATGGAGTTAAAGGTGGACTTGCCACAAGAGGAAGAGTTTGCACTTTCTAATATGATGCCTTATACGTATTATAATTTCTGGTTCTTTCCGCAGAGGATGATGGAATATTGTAATAAATATTTGTTGTTTGATGAGATTTCGGAAGAGGAGAGGGCTGTTTTCAAGGAAACATTCTTAAAGCTTATTAAGATCTCTCTTGCCAATACAGGGGGAAGCCAATATTTGAGCAAGAATCCTCCTCACACAGGGCGGATAAAAACATTGCTTGAAATGTTTCCTAATGCCAAATTTATTTATCTGAAGCGGAATCCGTTTACTGTATTTGAAAGCACACGCAATTTCTTTACCCATACCATTAAACCTTTGATGCTTCAGCCATTGAGTGAAGATGAATTGATTCGCAATTTTGTGGAAGTGTATCGTCGTCTTTTCTATAAGTTTGAACAAGAGAAGCATCTGATTCCAGAAGGGAATTTAGTGGAAGTAAAATTTGAGGATTTTGAACATGATGCTTTTGGAATGACAGAAGATATTTATCAGCGTTTAGATTTACCTAATTTCAATGAATCGCGTACCGCTATCGAGGCTTATCTTAGCAAGAAGAAAGGTTATAAGAAGAATCGTTATAAATATGAAGCCGAAACAATCCGGATAGTGGAAGAAAATTGGCAGATGGCTCTTGATGCTTGGGGCTATTCATTGAATGGAGAGGAGATGGAATGATGATTTGTATTAGGAAAATATGGGTATGTGTCTTATTGCTGACTTGCGGGGTTTTATCCTCAATTCAGGCAGAAGACGTTGAAGTTCCGGTGCCTTATGGGGATATGGAACAATGGGTAGTACGTAAAATCAAAGAATCTGCTATTATTGGAGGAAATGTAAAAACACTCTATGAATTGGCTCCATGGGATACGGTCTTTGGAGATATTGCCTATGAGAATCAGGGTGGATCGCCTTGGGCTACCTCAAATGTGATGGCTAAAGTGGCTGGCATCGTGAAAACCAATACATCGGTTTATCCAGAACGTCGGGGTGATGGCTGGTGTGTCAGGATGGAAACACATTTGGAACGCGTGAAGGTTTTGGGCATTATCGATATAGAAGTGGTTGCAGCCGGATCTGTTTTTCTGGGTTGCATTCATGAACCGATAAGGGGGGTTAGCAATCCGCAAAGCATGCTGTTGAGTGGTGTTCCATTTACTAAACGTCCGAAGGCTATCAAGTTCGATTATAAGGTTAAGGTTATGCCTGAAATGGAGCGAACTAAGAGTACGGGATTTGGAAGGAAATCGAAAGTTCCAGGTCAAGACTCAGTAGCCGTGGTTTTGTTGCTTCAGAAACGTTGGGAAGATAAAGATGGCAATGTTTATTCGAAGCGTGTTGGGACAATGGTACAACGCTATTCTAAGTCACAGGTGGAATGGGTGAATGGTGCCACTTATCCTATTATGTATGGAGATATTCGTAAACGTCCGGAGTACCGCGATTATATGCGTATTCAGGTGGAAGAACGTTATACAACAAATAGTAAAGGGGAAAGTGTTCCAATCAAAGAAGTTGGTTGGGCAGCCCCGGATGATATTCCAACCCATATGGTTTTGCAATTTGTTTCCAGTCATGGTGGAGCTTATATTGGTTCATTAGGAAATACATTTTGGGTAGATAATGTAAAGTTTGTGTATTAAGCGATGGAGATTATGGACGAGATAGAAGCTAAGATACAGTCATTAAGAAAAGAATTGGAGCAGTATAACTACAATTATTATGTTTTGTCTGCTCCGACGGTTTCAGACCGGGAGTTTGATGAGAAAATGAAAGAACTGGAAGTGTTGGAGAATACGTATCCAGAATATTTTGACCCAGACTCTCCAACTCAGCGGGTAGGAAGCGATTTGACTAAAGAGTTTCTTCAAGTGGAACATAAGTATCCCATGCTGTCTTTGGGCAATACCTATTCGGAAGATGATGTACGTGATTTCTATGAACGGACAGCGCGTGCATTGAATGAACCTTTCGAAATCGTCGCTGAATTGAAATATGATGGAGTCTCTATCTCGTTGATATATAAGAATGGTCGTTTGTCGCAAGCCGTGACGCGGGGTGATGGGGTGCGTGGCGATGATGTGACAGCCAATATTCGAACCATTCGTTCTATACCTTTGAAGCTACATGGTATGGATTTTCCAGATGATGTAGAAATACGGGGGGAAGTTTTACTTCCGTGGTCTGAGTTTGATAGGTTGAATAAAGAACGCGAAGAACAGGAAGAGCCATTGTTTGCTAATCCGCGTAATGCAGCTTCCGGTACATTAAAACAGCAGAATCCGGCTATTGTGGCTGAGCGTAAATTAGATGCCTATTTATATTATGTGTTAGGAGAAAATTTGCCTTCAGATACGCATTATGGTAATTTGGAGGCAGCTCGAAAATGGGGATTGAAAATTCCGGATGTGATACGGATTTGTCATAGCCTTCAAGACATCTTTGATTATATCAAATATTGGGATGTAGAGCGTAAGAATCTGCCGGTGGCGACAGATGGAATAGTCTTAAAAGTTAATTCTCTTCGCCAACAGCGGAATTTGGGTTATACCGCCAAGAGTCCTCGTTGGGCAATTGCTTATAAGTTTCAAGCCGAACGAGCCAGAACACCTTTGAATTCAGTATCTTTTCAGGTTGGGCGGACCGGAGCGGTGACACCGGTCGCCAATTTAGAGCCGGTGTTGTTGGCCGGAACCGTTGTGAAGCGGGCTTCATTGCATAATGCAGATATTATTGCAGGTTTGGATTTGCATATAGGTGATCAGGTTTATGTGGAAAAGGGAGGAGAGATTATCCCTAAGATTGTGGGGGTAGATGTGGATGCTCGTACTTCTGCGTTAGGCGAGAAAGTTCAGTTTATAAAGAACTGTCCAGAATGTAATACTCCTTTGTACCGTCCGGAAGGAGAAGCCGCCCATTATTGTCCGAATGAGAGTGGATGTCCTCCGCAGATTAAAGGGCGTATAGAACATTTTACGACACGGCGAGCCATGAATATTAATATTGGACCGGAAACTGTGGAAGATATGTATGATGCAGGTCTAATTAGAAATGTGGCCGATCTTTACGATTTAACAATGTCAGATTTGCTTTCTCTTGATAGGTGGGCGGAGAAGAGTGCCCGCAATTTTTTGGAAAGTTTGCAAGAATCTAAAAAAGTTCCTTTTGAACGGGTCCTTTATGGATTAGGAATTCGGTATGTTGGGGAAACGGTTGCTAAGCGGTTAGCCTATGTTTTCCATTCTATAGATCAACTGCGTGAGGCCTCTATGGAAAAGCTGACGGAAACAAATGAAATAGGAAGTCGGATAGCTGAAAGTGTCGTCAAGTATTTTGCGGATAGTCGGAATATTGAAATCATAGAGCGGTTGAAAGCCCATGGCCTCCAAATGGAGATTACAGCGGAAGTGCTGGCCGGTCGCTCTGACAAATTGAAAGGGCAGACCATTGTAATCAGTGGAACATTTTCCAAGCATTCAAGGGATGAATATAAAGATATAATAGAGCAATATGGTGGTAAGAATACTGGCTCTGTTTCCAAGAAAACCAGTTTTATTCTAGCGGGAGAGAACATGGGGCCGGCCAAACTGGAAAAAGCAGCTAAGTTGGGAGTTCGGATAGTCAGTGAAGAGGAATTCTTGAAAATGTTGGAAGAATGATATTATCCTACTATTATCTCCATAACCATATTCGAAAATTAGTCGCAAAACAGAAAGAGGGGCAGCGTTGTTTTATCCCTTTTACGAAGGCTAAGCGGATTTTATTGCTTTGTCTGGAGAAGGATCGGGAAACTATTCAATCGGATTTAGTTTCTTGGGAACATGGACATACGATTCACATTGTCTCTTATGCCGAGAGGCAATCCACCGGTTCTACGGAAGGGTTGTTTATTAGTCGAAAAGATTTGAATATCTGGGGATATCCTTCTGTCGGAATTATGCAGAAATGGCTTTCTATGGAAGTCGATCTTTTGATTGATTTGAGTTGCGGGGAGATACCTGCTTTGCAGTATATGGTAGTGAAGCATCCGGCTCTTTGTAAAGTCGGGATAAAAAACGGACAGCTTGATATTTATGATTTTGCTTTGATTATGACTGACTCAAAAGACATCCATTATTTATTAGAGCGAATGCTATTTTATTTGCAGACAATTCAGTTCAAATAATGGATTTTTCCTATTTTTGTACCTCAATTTGAATATTGTCAAAAATAAACTATGGCTGATATTAATTTAAAAGGAATGGGAGTAGCTTTGATTACTCCTTTCAAGGAAGATGAAAGTGTAGATTATGAGGCGTTGGACCGTTTGGTGGATTATCAGTTGCAAAATGGTACGGACTATTTTGTGGTGCTGGGGACAACTGCAGAAACGCCGACTTTGACTGAAGAAGAAAAGCAAAAAATTATAGATCTGGTTGTCACTAAGGTCCGGGGCAGAGTTCCTATCGTACTGGGTGTCGGAGGTAATTGCACACGGGTAATCGTGGATAAACTGAAGCATGATAATTTTGAAGGTATCAACGCAATTCTTTCGGTGGTACCTTATTATAATAAGCCCTCTCAAGAAGGAATTTACCAGCATTATAAAGCTATAGCTGAAGCGACAAAATTACCGTTGATTTTATATAATGTTCCGGGGCGCACGGGGGTAAATATGATGGCGGAGACAACGCTTCGCATCGCTCGTGATTTTAAAAATGTAGTGGCGGTCAAAGAGGCTTCGGGAAATATCACTCAAATGGATGATATTATTAAGAATAAACCTGCTGATTTTAATGTGATTTCAGGTGACGATGGCATCACTTTCCCTTTGATTACATTAGGAGCCATCGGAGTAATCTCGGTAATTGGAAATGCCTTCCCGAAAGAGTTCAGTCGTATGGTTCGTTTGGCGTTGGCCGGAGATTATGAGAGTGCCCGCACCATTCATCATCGTTTTACAGAATTATTCAATCTTCTTTTTATTGATGGCAATCCGGCAGGAGTAAAAAGTATGTTGAGTATGATGGGGCTTATTGAGAATAAGTTACGTTTGCCTCTAGTACCGACTCGTATTGTAACATATGAGAAAATCCGGAACGTATTGCAGCAATTGAATATTAAGTGCTGAATCTTTTTCAAGCATGCGTTGACACATAACTTAAGTGTTTCTGACACTTGTGCTAAGTGTCAACGCTTTGTTGTGTAATGATTTATAAAAGCCATAAGATTTAAAACCTCTTTATAAGTAAAAAAGTTGTTCTATTGATATAAGTAACGCTTGATGCTTTGCTTGGGAGTTTTTTCAAAAGGTTGCTCCTGAAGTTCGAACAAGGAAACTTTACAATATTTGGGCATGGTGGTATTCAAGGCATCTATGTTTTCTTTGAGTATATGTGGAAGTTGATTCTCTTGAATTCCATTATGCTTTATTGCTTTTATATCAGGATAGATGAGAGCTACCAATTTGTTCCCTCGCAAAACAACTAATGATTCGGAAACGTAAGGTAGGCTATTTAATCCGTTTTCAATCTCTTCCGGATAAATGTTTTGGCCGTTGGCTCCAAGGATCATCGTTTTGCACCGCCCTCGGATATAGAGGTTTTTATCAGAATCGAGCAATCCTAAATCGCCGGTATGCATCCATCCGTCGGGAAGGAAGGCAGCTTGGGTCGCTTCTTCATTTTTATAGTATCCAAGCATAATGTTCATTCCGCGGACTAAGATTTCGCCTACGATTTTTTCCGGATCGGGGGAAGCTATTTTGGCTTCCATGCGGTCGATAATCCTTCCAACCGAACCGGGTTTGAAGGAAGCCCAGTGGGCGTAAGAAATCAAGGGGCCGCATTCAGTCATCCCGTAGCCGACAGTATATCTGAAATTTATCCGCTTCAAGAAGTTCTCTACTTCTCGGCTCAGGGCGGCTCCGCCAATGATAACCTCTTCGAATTTCTCTCCGAAGGCTTCGTCCATTTTTTCCTTGATTTTCCGTAAGATGATACGTTTGATTAAAGGTATCTTCATTAATGTTTTGAAAGCCGGTTTTTCGAGCATAGGGAATATCTTGTTTTTGACCATTTTCTCGAGAAGCAGCGGAACCGCCAAAATTAAATGAGGCTGGATTTTTCTGAAAGCTTTTAAGATGAATTGGGGGCTGGAGATGCGAGTCAAAAGGTGGATGTGACAGCCTTTGTTGATAGAATTCAGTACTTCAAACGCCAATCCATACATGTGAGCCATGGGCAGCATGCAGATGATGTCATCGCCGGGATGAATAAAGTGTAAGTTGTCTGCAGCAAATTGGGTATTGCTCCAGAGACTCCGATAGGGGAGCATCACACCTTTTGAGAAACTGGTTGTTCCTGAAGTGTAATTTAAAACAGCCAACTCGTTTGGCTCTTCCTGATGATAATGAATATCGGCAGGAGAAAAATTAGGGTATTTAAGCCGGAACAGACGATCTGTTTCTTCCCATGTTGGGATGTCGGGTCGTGTGGCTGATAAAAGCGAAAAATCATCAAGGCGGACAAACATCTGTATGTTCGGCATGGCTTCGGCCATAAGTTCTTTCCAGTTAGCTTCGGCAACGAAGAGGACTTTCGCTTCAGAATGGTTCACCAAATAATGTACATTATCTGTTTTGAATTCGTGAAGTAAGGGGACCACTACTGCCCCGTAGGTGAGTGTTCCGAAAAAAGCAATGGTCCAGTTGATGGAATTACGCCCCAAAATGGCAATTTTCTCTCCGGGAGAGATATGAGCCTTTTCCATCCAGATGTGAAATCGTTCAATTTGACGCGCCAGGTCTTTATAACGAAGCGTGCGTCCTTCATATTCAGTTAACGCAGACAAATCCCAATGCTCTCTGATGCTTGTTTCTATTAGTCCTAAAAATCGTTGCTCTTTCATGGCTTTCCGGTTAAAAGTTCTCCGAAAGATATAAAAAATATTGTTATGTTTGTAAAATAAGTACTCTTTTGTGAGAAAATAATTTCAATGCGGGTAAAATGGTGTTTTCGGGATTGGAAAATATAGCTTTCCTGTCGGGGAAAAGTAGGTTTATCTCTTTATTTTGCCGTTAAAAAAGTAAAAGTTATTGCATTATTAAAATCGTTTATCTATGTTTGTGACCGTGAAATCAAAAGACAGTATGATAACAAGCAAAGGATACAGACGATTGTACAATTGCTTGATGTACTACCATTAAGCAATACCTTCCTTCTCAATGATGGGCAGACGGTGTGTCATGTCCATTCTCTCTTAATTAGAAATTCTTATAAACCTTCTTATTTTATTGATTTTATGGCAACAAAAACAGCTCAACGCGCTCCTAAGAGTGTGTCGAACTTCGCTCCTGCCGTAGAAGCGAATGTTTGTGGTATGAATGACCGCATCAAAAGACTTCGTCAGGAATCTTTTGAGGCAGAACCGTCTTTGTCAATCGAAAGAGCTTTGATTGAAACGGAATTCTATAAAGAAAATTACGGTAAGTATCCTATTCCTATTCTTCGTGCAATGAACTTTTATGAGATTTGCAAGAAGAAAACCATTTATATCGGGAAAGATGAGTTGATTGTGGGCGAACGTGGTCCGCGTCCAAAAGCTGTCCCGACATTCCCGGAACTGACTTGCCATAGCGTGGAAGACTTGCACGTTTTGAATACGCGTGAGTTGCAGCGCTATACGATTAGCCAGGAAGACATTGATACGTATGAGCGCGAAGTTATTCCTTATTGGAAAGGGCGTACGCAGCGTGAGCGTATCTTCCATCATGTTCCGAAAGAATGGCGTGCGGCTTATGAGGCTGGTCTGTTTACGGAATTCATGGAACAACGTGCTCCGGGACATACAGCTATGGATGGTAAGATGTACCATACCGGACTGTTGGATATGAAAGCTCGGATTGCTAAGGAATTGGAGAAACTGGACTTCATGAACGATCCGGAAGCTACCGACCGTCAGGAAGAGTTGCAGGCAATGTCGATTTCTTGCGATGCCGCAATCCTCTTCGCTGAACGCCATGCAGATTTGGCTGAACAGATGGCTAAAGAATGTACGGATCCGGTTCGTAAGGCTGAATTGGAACATATTGCTGAAGTTTGCCGTTGGGTGCCTGCCCATGCTCCGAGAGATTTCTGGGAAGCTATTCAGATGTATTGGTTTGTTCATCTGGGAACTATCACGGAACTGAACGGTTGGGATGCCATGAACCCGGGCCATTTCGACCAGCACTTGGCTCCCTTCTATGAAAAAGGTTTGAAGGATGGAACCCTGACTCGCGAGAAAGCGAAAGAGCTGATGTCGTGCTTCTTTATCAAAGTAAACAACCATACGGCTCCTCCCAAAGTGGGTATTACGGCAAAGGAAAGCGGTACGTACAACGACTTTACCAATATCAATATCGGCGGTGTGAAAGCCGACGGAAGCGACGGAACGAGCGAAGTTTCCTATATCATGCTGGAAGTGCTGGAAGAATTGCACTTGTTGCAGCCGGGTTGTTCCATCCACATCAGTTCGGTTACGCCGGAGCGTTTCCTGCTGGCTGGTTGCAAGGTGATCCGTCAAGGCTTCGGTTATCCGTCCGTATTTAATCCGGATGCTTATGTTCAGGAATTGTTACGTCAGGGCAAGAGCTTGAAAGATGCCCGTGAAGGTGGATGCAGCGGTTGCATCGAGGTGGGTGCCTTCGGTAAGGAAGCTTATTTGTTGACTGGTTATCTGAATGTTCCGAAGATCCTGGAGGTTACTTTAAATAATGGTATCGATCCGGTAAGCGGAACGAAAGTGGGTATTGAAACCGGCGATCCCCGCACGTTCAAGACCTATGATGAATTGTATGACGCTTATCTGAAGCAGCTCCACTTCATTATCGATCAGAAGATGCGGGTAAGCAACTACATCGACCGTATGTTCGCGAAGTATGCGCCGGCAACATTCCTTTCCTTGTTTATCGACGATTGTATCGAGCGAGGCAAAGACTATTACGATTGCGGTCCGCGCTACAACTCTACTTATATCCAGTGTACCGGTCTGGGAACGACGACCGACTGCCTGTCCGTATTGAAAAAGCATGTCTTTGAAGACAAGAAGATTGATATGGACACGCTGCTGAAGGCCGTAGCCAAGAACTGGGAAGGCGAAGAAAAGCTGCGCCAGTTCATCGTCAACCGTACTCCGTTCTTCGGTAATGATGATCCGTATGCCGATTCCATCGCCGTGAAGGTTTACGACGACCTGGTTGCCGCCATCGACGGGAAACCCAATATCAAGGGCGGTTGCTATCGCTTGAACATGCTTTCAACCACTTGCCATGTTTACTTCGGTCTGGTTTTAGGTGCGTCGGTAAATGGCCGCTTTGCAACCCGCTCTATCTCCGATGGTACGTCTCCTTCGCAGGGCGCCGATACTCACGGGCCGACGGCGGTCATCAAGTCGCTGGGCAAGCTCGACCAGATCAAGAGCGGCGGTACGCTGTTGAACCTGCGTTTCTTGCCGGCCTTGCTGAAGAAGGAAGAAGATGTCTCGAAGCTGGCCCACCTGATTCGCACTTACTTCGGTATGGGCGGACACCATGTCCAGTTTAATATCGTCGATACGGAAACCCTGTATGCCGCTCAGAAGCATCCGGAAGATTACAAAGACCTGCTGGTGCGTATGGCCGGTTACAGCGACTATTTCAACGATATGAATGCCGACCTCCAAGGTGAGATTATCTCAAGAACAGAAAACGAATCGTTTTAATTAATCCAGTACGAGTTATAAGTGTTGAGTCCCGGACCATCCGATCCGGGATTCAGACTTATAGCTCGTAATTTGTAACTTATAATAGCGAATAAGATGGCTTTAGTGTTTGATATCAAACGGTATTGCATCAACGACGGCCCGGGTATCCGCGTGACAATCTTTCTGAAAGGATGCCCGCTTTCCTGCGTGTGGTGCCATAACCCGGAAGGTATTGCGAATCATAAGGAAAAACTATACACCAAGAAAAAGTGCATCGGCTGCCAGTCCTGCGTCGAAGCTTGTCCCCAGAAGGCTCTGAAACTCACTCGCAACGGTATTGTGACCGACCCGCAGCTCTGTGTCCTGTGCGGCACCTGCGTGGAAGTCTGCCCCACGTTGGCGATGGAAATGTCGGGCACGGAATATTCGGTTGACTACCTGATGGAGCAGGTGAAGAAGGAAATCCCGGTTATCGACGGTTCCGGCGGGGGCGTGACGTTCTGCGGCGGCGAACCTTTGATGCACGCCGATTTTCTGATGGTGTTGCTGGACCGGTGCGGGGAAATATCACTGCACCGCGCCGTGGATACGACGTTGCTGGCCAAGCCGGAAATTGTCCGCAAGGTGATGGACAACTGCGAATTGCTCCTGGTCGATCTGAAGCTGATGGACTCCGAGAAGCATCGCCAGTATTGCGGTGTGCCGAATGAACTGATCCTGTCCAATATCCGGATGGTCTCCGAGGCTGGCAAGCGCTTCTTCATCCGCATCCCGCTGATTGAAGGGGTGAACGCGGACGAGGAAAACATCACCCGCTCTGCCGAGTTCCTGGCTTCTTTGCCTACGCGGCCGGAGGTTGTCAACCTGCTGCCTTACCACGACATCGGCAAGAACAAGCACGAGAAATTAGGGACCATCTACAACCCCAAGCATATCCCGATGGCCACCCCCTCGGTCGAGTGGCAGCAGAAATGTGTGGAAATCTTCAGGCAGCGAGGGCTGAAGGCTGAAATCGGAGGCTAAAACGGGAGGTGAAACCGGCCCGGTTTTCGATGAACACTCCATTACGGTCGTAATGGACATCTCATTACGACCGTAATGGACATCTCATTACGACCGTAATGAACACCTCATTGCGACCGTAATGAACACTTCATTACGAGCGTAATGAATACCTCATTACGAGCGTAATGAATGCTTCATTGAAAACGGCCTTGCAAAACAAGATGTGAAAATATGAAGAAATGGATTCTTTTGGTGGCTTTATTCTTTCCCTTTCTTGCTAAGGCACAGGAGAATACGGCGAAGGAAAAGCCCGATAGTGTTGAAGTCAGACTTCGGCAGACGTATGAGAAACGGGAGGTGATGATTCCGATGCGCGACGGCGTGCACCTCTATACCGCTATTTATGAGCCTAAGGACCGCTCGACCACTCATCCTATCCTGATGATGCGCACCCCTTATTCCTGTGAGCCTTATGGCGATAAGTTCGTCCGTTCACTCCGTTCGAGCATTTATGCGGAGCATAACTACATCCTTGTCTATCAGGATGTGCGCGGGCGGCATAAAAGCGAAGGCGAGTTTGTGCAGGTGCGCCCTCTGAACCCGGAGGCGAAGGCAGGCAAGGCCGGGGCTATCGACGAGGCTACGGATACGTATGATACCATCGAGTGGCTGCTCCGGCATACCCATAACAACGGCCGCGTCGGGACGTGGGGAATCAGCTACGACGGCTTTTATGCCACCATGACGGCTTCGAGCAATCATCCCGCCTTGAAGGCGGTTTCGCCCCAAGGACCTGTAACCGACTGGTTCCGTGGCGATGACCGGCATCACAACGGGGCATTTACGTTCTTGCAGACCACCAATTTCCTGCCGTGGCTGGAAGGGCGCCACGAGGGGAAAGGCGTGATGGACCAGATTGTGAAGCACGATGTTTATACCGACTTTTTAGCCTTGGGGACCTTCAAAGACGCCGATGCGCTGGTGCAAGACACGACGGAAACGCTGTGGAATATCATCCGGGAGCATCCCAATTTCGATGCTTACTGGCAATCCCATGATGCGCGGCGCTCGTGTTACAACCTGAAACCGGCGGTTTTGGTGGTCGGGGGATTGTTCGATTCGGAAGATTGCTACGGGGCTTGGAATTTGTATCGAGCCATTCGCAGCCAGTCTCCTTCGACGGAACTTTACTTGGCCTTTGGCCCGTGGTGGCATGGAGGTTGGACGCGCCGTGGGTTCCAGGGCTTCGGGAATATGTATTTCGGCAAAAGCCCGTCGGATTACTATATCGACCACATCGAGTATCCGTTTTTCCGTTATTACTTGGAAGGAGAAGGAGAGAAGCCGGCCCACCGCGTGAGTGTTTTCCATACCGGGAAGAATGAATGGGAGTTCGGGGATAGTTGGCCTGTCCGGACTACGACGGAGGTGCCGTTCTATCTGCATGAAGGGGGAGGCGTCTCGACAGAGGTTCCGACGGCTGTTGCCTCCTCTACTTCCTATATCTCGGATATGGCGCATCCCGTTCCTTATACGGCCAATCCTACCCGCTACCGGACGAAGGAATATATGGTCGATGACCAGCGTTTTGCGGCATCGCGTCCGGATGTGCTTGTCTTCATGACCGATACGCTGCGCGATTCCTTGACCATAGCCGGGCCGGTGGAGGTGAAGCTGAAGACGGCGATAAGTGGTACGGATGCAGACTTTATGGTGAAGCTGATAGATGCGTTTCCGGCCAACTACCGCTATCCGAAGGAAGCCTTGGAGTATGTCGATGATCCCCGTTATCCGATGAGCGGCTATCAGCTGATGGTGCGGGGAGAATTGTTCCGGGGTCGCTTCCGCGAGAGCTTTGAGCATCCGAAGCCTTTCACTCCCGACAGCATTACGGAGGTGAACTATACCTTATATGATGTAGCGCATACCTTTTTGCCGGGCCATCGGATTATGATACAGATTCAAAGTTCATGGTTCCCGATAATTGACCGTAATCCGCAGAAGTTTATCGATACCTATAAATGTTCGGTGGAAGATTTTGAGATGAGACAGGAGGTGAAGATTTATCATCAGCGGGACAACGCCTCGTGCGTGGTGTTGCCTGTTGTGGCAGAATAAAGACCGGTTTATAAAAAGAGGAACGCAAGCGAGATGGCATTCATTCATGCCTCGCTTGCGTTCTTGTTGTTTGATGGTGCGGTTGCTTAACCTTTCAGCTTTTCAGCTTCTACGTCCTCAGCATGGACTGGGACTTTCTTTCCTAAAAGGCGTGCACCGGTTTCCGTGATCAAATAGTCTTCTTCATTCCGGATACCACTGAAGTCCTTGTAGGTTTCCAGTTTGTCGTAATTTAAAAACTCGGTGAACTTGTTTTCGCTACGCCACAGGTCGATCAGTTCGGGGATGAAGTAGATACCCGGCTCGATGGTGAGGACGAAGCCCGGTTCCAACTCACGTCCGAGGCGGAGCGATTTGCGTCCGAATTGTGTGCTCTTCGGTTTCCCGTTGTAGCCCACATAGACTTCACCTAAATTCTCCATATCGTGAACATCCAGTCCCATCATGTGACCGAGTCCGCAAGGCATGAACATGGCGTGGGCACCTGCTTTGACGGCTTCCATCGGATCGCCTTTGGCAAAACCCAAGTCTTTCATTCCTTCCATGATGACTTTGCAGGAAAGTTCATAGACATCGACAAAGGGGACACCTGGGCGCAAGGCTGCTACGGCAGCTTCGTGGGCGGCTACTTGGATATCATAGACATCACGCTGGCGCTGGGTGAATTTTGCATCGGCCGGAATGGTTGATGACATATCGCCGGCATAACCCATTTCCGTTTCAGCACCGGCATCGAGCAAGAGCATGTCTCCCGGCTTGATGAGGTGGCTGTGGTCATGGTTATGTAAGGTTTGGCCATTGACTGTAGCGATGATAGGGAAGGAGAGCTCGTAATTGTGCCGGGCAGCAGCTTCCTGGACGGCAGCAGCTACCTCGCATTCCCGGATTCCCGGACGTACCGTGTGCATGGCAGCCAGATGCATGTCTGCTGTGACGATGCAGGCTTTGTCTATTTCCGCAATCTCTTCGGCACTTTTGTAGTTACGTTGGTTTACTACCCCGAAGATGAATGGGACGGACGGCTTCTCTGTTCCCGGCATAATGCCTAACCACTGGAGAAGTTTGACTTGATGCTCTGCACGGTAAGTAGGTAAATAATGTATAGTTTGTTTCTTTTGTTGAGCTTGCTGCAGGTAAGTTGCGATTTCTTTGAATGGACGGACTTCATAGATTCCAGCAGCTTCACTTTTTTCTTTTAAAGTCGGTTGGATTCCCATCCAAACAATATCATCAATGGTCAGCTCGTCACCGAAGATGATTTCTTTGTCATTGTCAATGTCGATAAGGGCTGCAAGGCCAGCATATGGCAAACCGAAGAAATAAAGGAAAGTAGAATCTTGACGGAAATGGTACGTATTGTCAGCGTAATTCATTCCGCTTTCATCATTTCCAAGGAATAGGAGCAAACCTGATCCTACTGATTTTTTTAATTTTGCCCGACGGGCGATATAAGTTTCTTTTGCAAACATGATATTGATATTTAATTAAGGAATATATAATCATAAATACCGAGGCTTGAGCCAACCGTCGTCAGTAAATAGATACGACCAATCTTCTCCCGCAATAGGAGTGTAAGTATGGAAACCCAAGCTTTCTGCTGCCCGGCAATTAGCCGATGCATCATCAATGAAAAAAGTTTCGTCGGCTTTTATGCCGGCATCGTCAAGTACGTATTGGAAAATTTCCAAATCCGGTTTCTGCATGTGCAACTTATACGACAAGTATATGCGGTCAAAAAAATCGGATGCTTGATGATTCAAGTATTGGAATTGAGTCTTTTCAGCCCATTCCCAATGCAAGATATTGGTGTTACTCAGCAGACAAAGATGATAGTGCTTATGGAGTTTTAAGAGCCAGTCAAGTTTATAAGAGGGGACATTCCCCAACATCGATATCCAAGCGCGGTCTATTTCTTCGTCACTTAGCTGTCGCCCAGTTAAACGACGGATGCCTGCGCGAAAAGCAGGAATTGAAATATTTCCCAATTCCAACTGCATGTAGAGGTCTTTATGCTGATACGATGTTGCAATCAGATTCTCCCAAATATTGGAAATGCCTAATTGCTTGAAAGAATCGATCCATCGCGTTCTTGTCAAGTTAATTAAGACGCCCCCGAAATCAAAGATGATGTTCTTAATATCGCCCATAATAGTATCTCCTTTGTTTTTATTTTGATAGAATGGAAAATTAAAGTTTGCCGATAATGCTCCACCACCTGAGCTTCAGTACTCCAAAAAGTGCTTCTCCAAATATAGACGAGTTCATTTTTGAAGTGCCTAACACACGATTGATAAAGATAATTGGAACTTCTACAATCTTGAATCCTTTTTTGTAGGCTGTGAATTTCATTTCAATCTGGAAAGCATAGCCTTTGAAATGAATATGATCAAGATCGATACTTTCCAATACTTTTCTCCGATAGCATTTAAATCCAGCTGTTGCATCATGGATATTCATTCCTGTAACGAAACGGACATAAACAGAGGCATAGTAAGACATCAGTACACGTCCAAGAGGCCAGTTTACGACATTTACGCCGTTACAATAACGTGAACCTACTGCGACATCGGCACCTTCTTGGCAGGCAGCATAAAGCCGTGGTAGATCATTGGGGTTATGGCTGAAATCGGCATCCATTTCGAAAATGAATTCGTAGCTATGCTCAATTGCCCATTTGAAGCCGCAGATATAAGCTGTTCCCAATCCTTGTTTCCCTTCTCGTTCGATTAGGAAAAGACGTTCTGGAAATTCATCTTGTAATCCTTTGACGATAGTCGCGGTCCCATCGGGTGAGCCGTCATCAATAATTAAAACATGAAATTCTTTTTCCAGCCCCAATACAACTCGGATAATCTTTTCGATATTTTCCTTTTCGTTATAAGTCGGAATGATAACTATGCTATCTGACATATATTCGAACAAATTGAATCGTTTTTAGTTGTTTTTGAAACAAAGATAATCAAACTATCGTCAAATAAGTTGAGAACAAGTAGTTTTTTATCTTTTAATGGTTGTTTTTCTTTTCCT
>CALVFH010000009.1 GCA_944326775.1 uncultured Parabacteroides sp. | reverse complement strand
CTTAATCCCCGGATTCATTGACAAAATTACCGGCTACATTCTTGCATGTGTTTAGAAATTTTGCGAATATTGCATATAGATTATACATACGATATGGGTTTATTAAGAGTTTGATCACATCTGATTTGCTAAATATTAGTAATAACAAATAAACGATAAATTAATTATGATGAAAAACAAATTATTGTATGTGAAGACGTTGGTTGTTTCAGGCGTGTTGATGATAACTTCCTGCACGTCAGACAACGAACAGCAAGGGATGATTACATATGACGTCCGCAGTGCCATAGATCATGCGTCTATGCTAAACTTGGATCAAGAAATTGCGGATGTGCACTATGTCCCACTTGAAATGACGGACGATGATGAGTCACTTATAGACGGCATTTTGGATTATGCGGTGACAACAAAATATATATATGTATTGCCCGCCCAAGAAACTCGCGTTGTCTTGTTTGACCGGAAAGGAAACTTTATTAAGACCCTCATAAAAGAGGGACAAGGTCCAAGCGAATTCAGCGGGTTATTGACGGGCTTGCAGGCCGATGAAAAAAGCGATAGACTCTATCTGTATGGAAACAAGGTCTGGGAATATTCTTTGGACGGAGAATTTATTAAATCCTATCCGTCGGACATACCTATAATCTATAAGCGCAAAATAGGAGACGACCGTTTCGGAGCCGTAGCCATGCCTTTTGTTCCGTTTTCTGCCGGCAGTTTTGGCATCGGCGTGTTCTCCGAGGAAGGCGATATGCTCAGACATAAAAATGACTTTTACATAAATAGCCTCAGCAAAGAGAAGACCGGATTGACGGTCAACATAGCCTTCGCGCAGTCGGACACGGGTCATTCTATTCTGTTCAAATTAGGCAGCAACGATACAATCTTCCGGATTTGTGCAGATACCATCCAAGCAGCCTGTGTAGTAAACCTGCAAAATTCGGAGGAAGAGGCCATCCGTTCGTTAGACATTTCGGATTTCAGCGACCTGCAAGGAGAACGACGAAGCAATCATGAAATATTCGTGCAGGATATGTTTGAAACAGCAAAGTACTATTATCTGAGATGCAGACACCAACAAGCTTTTTATGTGGTCGCTTTAACTAAAGGGAAAAATGAAATTCGTGCAGAACGCTGCGAACAACCGGGTACTTTAAAAGAGTTGGCCAGTGTGACACTTCAGCATGGCTTGTTGGGCAGTAAAAGCTACCACCAATTCCCAATTTGGGGAAGGACGATGCAGAACGAACTGATACAGGTAATTACGCCGGATGAATTGGATTTCTATCAGGAAAAGTGCGAAATACAAATCCCGGAAGCGTTAGAAGGGATACAAGAGGATGCAAATCCTATTTTTATATTTTACAACCTGAAAAATTAATTATCATGAAAGATAAAAACAAATTAAAAGAATTGAAGCCTGCTAAGCTATCAATCATGAGATTATTGCTCTTATTTTTCCCCCTTTTATGTTTAAGTTGTTCTGCCAATCGAAATCAGAAACAGATAAATATTGAGAAAGATGTCGTTGACATTAAAGATGAAATACAGGAAATTGATTTTGGAGATAAACTTTTTAATGCTCATGCAGAAGTACAAGTTGTAAAAAAGGTATTAATCATAAGCAACCCAAAAGATTATCCGAATCAAATCCATTTAATCGACAAGAATGACTTTCGTTATTTAACCTCAACTGCTCCTGTCGGACAAGGTCCCGGGGAAATCACCAGTTTAGGGGAAATCCTTACGAATGAAGCCGGTTCGGAATTATATGTGCAGGATTATGCCCGGTATCAATTTTTTACCTATAATATTGATAGCGTATTAACCAATCCGGAATATAAACCTGCTTTAAAGTGGAATCTCGATCGGGATATCTTTCCCATAACGCTCCAAATGTTGAACGATACGCTTTCCATAGGGGTTATCGGGATGCCGACAAGCCCTTCGGAAATTCATATTCAAACCGGATTTTGGAATATGGAAACGAATGAAATCCGTTTGCTGGATAATTTATATCCGGAGGATAATCATGTTCGCTACGATATGGCAGCCTCTTCGCAAGATAATCTGATTGTAGAAGCGCATTGGTATAAAAACCTTGTCGTATTGCGATCGTTCGATGGAACCGAGATCTGCCGGATCACAGGTCCTACGGAAGAACATTCAGACTATTACCGCAGACCTGTTTTCGCGGAGGGCAAGCTGTTTATATTGTATCAAGGACTTGGCCGGAAAGAGCAACAGGAAAATAAATATTTCCCGGTGAAAATAGTTGCCTTCGACTTAAAAGGCAATTATATACGGACATTCGACACAGGGTACAACATCAGTTCCTGGTGCTATGACAAAGATAACCATCGTTTTCTATTTAGTATAAATGACGATATCCAATTCGGTTATCTCGATCTGGATAAGTTGAATCTGAATTAGGATAGTTTATAACCCTCAGTACTCTCGCAGAAGTACTCCAGTACTCTCGCATAGGTACTCGAGTACTCTTGCGAAAGTACTGGAGTATTCCTACGAGAGTACTGGAGTACTTTCAGCATGGTACTGGCAAAGCGACCAATAAATCACTTTTCTTTATAATCTTTCCGCAACGATATGGTCTCTTCCGTCGGGAAATCCGCAGGAACGGGTTGTGTGACTTCTCCAGTTGCTGCCCATTCACTACCACGCAACAAAAGGACCTGGAAGCCGGTGCATTGCATTGCCGGATTATTTTCCAAAGTCTCACCGGCATGGCCTAACATTACATGAAAAATACGGGCTTTGCCATAATCAACCGTAAAGACAAGCGGTTCTTCACGTCCCGAGCCCCCGGTATTCTTATCGGAATAAGCCGAATAGATAAGATCTTTGATATTTCCTGGGCCACGCATCCGGTCGTATAATTCGTCTTGCGCATGACGCCAATGTTCGGGTAAGCCTTTTACTACCGGATGTTGCGTATGGTGGGCATTTAAAACATATTCGTGCTGTCGCCCATGAGAGCCACCTACACCTTCCGAATAATCCTTAATCAATTGGTTATCCTTCCAATAAACATAAGGACCGGAATTCTCATCCCGGTTTTCCCACCCGCCTAAAGCACAAATCTGGTTGAAGGCTGGCCAAGCCGGAAAAGCATTGTCGGCAGCATGGTAAATTACGACGCCCCCACCCTTGCGAAGATATTCCAAGAAGCGGCGGTTTGTTTCCTTACACCAAGAATCCCCATTGTAATCGAGTACTACCAAACGATAGGGACTGAAATCGATAACAAAATCAGACATATCTTCTCCTTTGGCTGGAGAAATGGCAAAATCAACCTCGAACAAACCTGAATTTTCCAGTATTTGTTGGATAGCAATGTGGCTTACCTTCCAATTGTGATTATTCTGTCCGGTAATGATTAACGTCTTGATGGGTTCAAGCGCAAAAGCGGCACAAGTTAGGAAACATGCCATTACACAGAAAAAGAATTTCCGTTTGAAGTTGTGTTTCATGAGATTTAAAGAGTTATATGAGTTATAGATTATGAGTTACGAGTATGAAAACTCGTAACTCTGCTGAATTGACTATCCATTCATTGAAGCCAGAAACTCTGCGTTATCCATCGTTTGTTCCATACGCTGTTTAACAAATTCCATAGCCTCAATAGAATTCATATCTGAAAGATATTTGCGGAGAATCCACATGCGGTTGCGTGTCGTTTCATCCTGAAGCAAATCATCACGACGCGTACTTGACGACATGATATCTACAGCCGGGAAAATACGCTTGTTTGAAAGTTTGCGATCAAGCTGCAACTCCATGTTACCGGTTCCCTTGAACTCTTCGAATATCACTTCATCCATCTTTGAACCGGTCTCGGTTAACGCCGTGGCCAAAATAGTCAGACTACCTCCATGTTCAATATTACGGGCTGCCCCAAAGAAACGTTTCGGCTTCTGCAACGCATTGGCATCCACACCACCGGAAAGGACTTTTCCGGAAGCCGGCTGTACCGTATTATATGCACGAGCCAAGCGCGTGATGGAATCTAATAAGATGACGACATCATGTCCGCATTCGACCATACGTTTTGCCTTGTTCAAAACAATTTCGGCAATTTTCACGTGGCGTTCTGCGGGCTCATCGAAAGTGGAAGCAATCACCTCGGCATCTACGCTGCGGGCCATATCTGTTACTTCCTCCGGACGTTCATCGATTAGAAGAATAATCATATAAACTTCCGGATGATTCGCCGCAATGGCATTAGCAATATCTTTTAAAAGAACCGTCTTACCAGTTTTGGGTGGAGCCACAATCAGACCGCGTTGCCCTTTTCCAATCGGAGAGAAAAGATCGACCACCCGAACCGCAATGTTATCATAGACCTTGGAAGAACGACGTGCGGTCAACATGAATTTTTCATCAGGGAAAAGTGGTGTCAGATGATCAAACGGGACACGATCACGTACTTCCTCTGGCGAACAACCATTTATTTTGTCCACTTTTACCAATGGAAAATATTTCTCGCCTTCTTTCGGTGGCCGAATAGCCCCTTCCACGACATCACCAGTCTTCAAACCAAAAAGTTTGATTTGTGATTGGGATACGTAAATATCATCTGGAGAAGTCAGATAGTTATAGTCTGATGAACGGAGAAAACCGTAACCATCGGGCATCATCTCCAAGACACCCGTTCCCGTCAAAATTCCATCAAATTCGTAAGGCTTTTCTTGCGGTTGGTTATTGTTATTATTATTGTTGTTGTTGTTATTCTTATTATTTTTATTTTGGCGATTACTATTATTGTTAGGATTCTGAGCTACTTCTGAATTGTTATTATTTGTATTTTGCGTTGATTTATTCTCCTGCTTGGGAGTCGGAGCAAAAGGAAACACTTGATCCAAAACAGATTTTGCATCACGATGACGAAAAACAAGACGCTTCGGTTCATCATCTTGCTTTGACAAATTTTCAATCACTACATCTGAAGGAAGCTTGCTCTCTTCGATAAGCAAATCATTTGTCTCGGATGATTCAGGAACAACAGGAGGCAAAAGAGGTTTATTTTCAACTACTTTTTCTTGTATTTCAACTTTCTTTTCAGCAGTTTTTTTACTGCCCCCATCTTTTACAACAGTTTCTTTTTTATCTGAGATATTTTGATTTTCAATATCTGCATCTTTGGCTACAGCTTTAGGAGTTGCTGTTGCAACTTTTTCCTGCTTTTCGCGATTTTTTTTCTTTCGTTCCGGTTGCTCTTTAGCAATCGATGTATTATCAGTCGGGTTAGAAACTTCTTTCGTATCTATAACCGGGACGTCGGAAGACTCTTCAGGAACAGATTCCACCTCTGTTTTCTTTTTAGGACGTCCTCTCCGTTCTGCCTTCTTCACTTCTTTTTCTTTTGCTTTTTCAACCTGCATACCTGCTAAAGATATAGCCTGTTCGTCCAGAATCTTATAAATCAATTCTTCTTTTTTTAAAGAACGAACTTTTTTTATACCCAATTCTTCCGCAATTCCTTGCAATTCCGGAAGAAGTTTTTCATTTAGTTCGAGAATATTGTATTTCTGCATATTTGTGAGAAAAGTATAATTTAATGTGAATTTAGAGTGTCGTATGAAACACTCTTGTGGAGTAAGATGGTGCAAATGTAAAGTTTTTTTTTAAACTAAACTATCTTTCCGCCTGAAATTTTATCATTAAGACGCATTTAGTATTTTGACTTACTCGGAAACGATTATCTGCTCGTTCGTTAACGATCCAAACTATTTCTTCTCCGCAAGTCAAAATCCAAGTTTCTTCTTTTTGCAAACAATTATATTTACGGTCTGTAAAATAATCACTTACTTTCTTTCGCCCATTCATTCCAAAAGGAATAAACCAATCTCCTGTTTGCCAGTGACGCAAAACAAGCGGATATTTTAATTTCCCGCTATCAAGATAGACAATTGAACGATCCTTTTCAAAAACGAATGTTTCAGAGTCATAGTCTTTTATTAAACGGAAAGACAAAGATATTGGGAAGTTTATCCGGGAGATCCCTAAAGGAATCGTATAAGTTTTTTCAGTTTTTACCGTCTGGTTGCGTGGAGAAAGTTGCAGATAGCCTCGAGCTGTTACAAGCCGCCATTGATCTGAAACGAACCATCGTCCAGGTTCAGTCCTTAGCGCTTGAAATAAATCAGAACAGACCGAACGAGAAAAACCATAAGGACGCAAAAGTTCATATAATAGCGTTTCCGGTGAAGGATATTGCTCCAAAACACTTATATCCAAACGGTTATTATGCCATGCTCGTTTACGGACTTCCTCTATCACATAATTATAGATAGCTTCTGCCGACGCTAAGTGTTCGGCTGTTCGAGCAATAGTTTTTCGAATGGATGGGTTTAAGATATCCAAATCAGGTAAAACACGCATCCTGATAAAATTTCTCGTATATTCGAGAGAACAATTCGTTGAATCTGAAACAAAATCTTGTTTTTCCTGTGCAAGCCATACTTCAATATCTTTGCGACTAACACATAATAAAGGGCGTACTATATACCCATTTTTAGGATGTATCCCGGTTAATCCTCGTAAGCCTGTACCTCGCACTAAATTCATTAACACGGTCTCTACACTATCATCACGATGATGGGCTACAGCGATGGCTTGTGCGCCATAAATTTGTCGTTGTTCTTCAAACCAGTTATACCGTAATTCCCGAGCTGCCATTTCTATGGAAAGATGATGGTCTGAAGCATATTGGCGAGTATCAAAATCAACTTTAAGAAAAGGAATAGTTAAACGAGATGCCAGCTGATGAGAAAATTTTTCATCTCGAAGAGATTCGTCTCCTCTTAAATGAAAATTGCAATGTGCAGCTATACAAGGATAACCTAAGCGAACCAAAACCAATAGCAATGTGACAGAATCAGCACCGCCACTTAATCCGACCAAAACAGGTGCCCCTGAAAACTGTA
Source organism: uncultured Parabacteroides sp. (assembly GCA_944326775.1). Taxonomy (GTDB): domain Bacteria; phylum Bacteroidota; class Bacteroidia; order Bacteroidales; family Tannerellaceae; genus Parabacteroides. Next base: position 33,816 of record CALVFH010000009.1, on the reverse strand, counting down.
ACAACTGATGTTTCTCTATATAAGAATGGACTGTTTGAAGCATTCTATATCAAACTCTTAAACAATAAACAAGTTGGCAATACTCATAATAAGTTTTGCCAACTTGCCTTATTTCAGATTATTTATCTTATTCTTCTACGCCCGCTAATTCCGGATCAATCATTATTCGACCACAATATTCGCAGACGATAATCTTTTTGCGCAACTTTATATCCAACTGTTTCTGAGGTGGAATTTTATTAAAACATCCTCCACAAGCATCACGTTGAATATAAACAACAGCCAAGCCATTACGAGCACCTTTGCGAATTCGTTTAAAAGCTGTAAGCAAACGAGGCTCGATCATCGCTTCTAACTTCTTTGCCTTTTCACGCAAATTTTCCTCATTTTGTTTGGTCTCAGAAACAATTTGTTCCAATTCGCTTTTTTTCTGCACCAAATCAGCTTTGCGTCCTTCCAATTTATCTTTCAACTCAGCGATGTCGCTTTTTTTCTTATCAATAGATTCGGTAAATTCGCGAATTTTCTTTTCAGCAAATTCAATTTCCAAGCCTTGAAACTCAATTTCCTTCGAAAGATTGTCAAACTCCCGATTATTACGCACATTATCTAATTGCGCTTTATATTTTTCTACCAAACCGGTTGATTCCGTTATTTTATGCTTCTGCTCACTGACTGAGGCTTCATATTGTTTGATTTCAGACTGATAATTCTGCAGACGAGTTTCCAATCCCGCAATTTCATCTTCCAGATCTTGCACCTCCAAAGGAAGTTCGCCTCGAAGCGTTCTGATTTTATCAATTTCAGTCATCGTCTTCTGAAGCTGATACAAAGTAGAAAGCTTTTCCTCAACCGTGTACTCTTTTCCAGCTGATTGTTTCTCTGTAGCCATTCTCTATAAATATTTTACTGGGTTTGAATTAACATTCGACAAATGTACGGCAAAGGTAGGGAATTTTTTCGAAATAATGGAAGAAAAGATATCTTTTGTACAAACTTCCGATTCATAATGTCCTATGACGGCTAAGAGGATACGGTCTTCTACATCATAAAAATCATTATATTTTGCCTCACCTGTAATAAAGATATCCGCGCCATAAGCTATTGCTTCTTTTATAAGAAAAGCACCGCTACCACTACAGATTGCTACTTCACGAACAGGTTTCCCTATCAATGCAGAATGTTTCACACAGCCTACATGGAAAAGTTCTTTAATCCGTTGCAAAAAAGCCAATTCCTCTTCCTCTTCCGGCAATTCTCCAACAATGCCAGAGCCAGCTTGTTCCCAAAGATTTTCTATAGGATAAAAGTCGTAGGCAGGTTCTTCATAAGGATGGACTGAAAGTAATGCCTGAAGGACCATCCCTTTTCTGTAGGTCGGTAATACCGTTTCGATACGCACTTCGTTCTCAAAATGCTGTTCACCTATTTCACCACAAAAAGGATGACATCCTTCTTTAGCCCGGAAGGTTCCTGTACCTTGAAGATTAAAACTGGATGAATCATAATTGCCGATCTTTCCCGCACCCGCACTGAATAAAGCCGAACGCACTAAATCAGCATGACTCTCTGGCACAAAAGTGACTAATTTAAGTAAAGCTCCTTTTTGTGGACTTAAAATGCGGACATTTTGTAAACCGATTAATTCTGCTAACCGATAATTAACCCCTCCAATGACATTATCTAAATTCGTATGAGCCGCATAAATAACCAAATCATATTTGCAGGCCTTCATCATACAACGCTCTACATATGTTTTGCCTGTCAATGACTTGAAGCTCCTAAAAGCTAATGGATGATGAGCAATGATCAGATTACAGTTTTCTTCCAATGCTTCATCAATAACTTCTTCCGTCACGTCAAGACACAACAACACCCCTTTGGCTAATTGATTGACATCGCCGACCTGTACACCAGCGTTGTCAAAATCTTCCTGTAAAGGAAGTGGAGCATACAATTCTATCTCCCGAATAATATCTTTTATCTTCAACATACATTCTTAAAAAGACGAAGAGTGCACCCGCCTTTTCAGCATCACCGGTACACTCTTCCTTTTGTATATTTTCAAATTTTAATTTTCACCATCAGATGGTCTTTCGGAATATGTTCGCCCACTTGAACATTAACTGCAGAAACTACTCCTGAAACAGGAGACAGGACACGATTCAACATTTTCATTGCTTGATGAACCAGTAATAATTGACCGGCTTCTACATGATCACCTTCCTTAACTTCCAATTCCACAATGGTACCAGGCAGATGAGAAATGACATCACCGGCATACGGTTTTTTCCATACTTGGCGATGCTTAAATTTTTCGGTCAATGTAGTCTTATATTTACGAGCCGTAACTACGAAATCGACCAATTCTTTCTTTTCTTCTTCCATAATGAAATAGCTTTACATTAGAACGGAGGCAAACCATGTTTCTTTGCCGGACGATATTCTTCTTTCGATTCTGAAAATTTCAAAGCATGCAACAAAAGCGAACGCGTTTCTTTAGGTTCAATAACCGAATCAATGAAACCGCGAGCTGCAGCCACATAAGGATTAGCGAATTTTTCCGTATATTCCTTCACTTTTTCCTGGCGCATAGCTTCCTGATTTTCAGCAGCCATAATTTCCTTTCGGAAAATAATATTAGCCGCACCTTCCGGTCCCATTACTGCAATTTCCGCACTTGGCCATGCAAAAACGAAGTCCGCTCCTAAATGACGAGAGTTCATCGCAATATAACCACCGCCATAAGCTTTACGAAGGATAACCGTAATCTTAGGTACTGTAGCTTCAGAATAAGCATAGAGCACTTTCGCTCCATGACGAATCACTCCCGCATGTTCCTGATCTACTCCAGGAAGATATCCTGGCATATCTTCCAATGTAATGATAGGGATATTGAAAGAATCACAGAAACGAATAAAACGGGCTGCTTTGTCTGCACTATCACAATCTAAGACACCGGCCAAAACCATTGGTTGGTTGGCAACGAAACCTACCGTTTCGCCAGCCATACGACCGAAGCCAATAACTATGTTGGATGCCCACATTTCTTGAATTTCCAGAAAATCAGAATCATCAACAATACACTTAATGACATCACGCACATCATAGGGTTGCTTTGGATCAGACGGAACAACCTCTTCGATATTCATTATAGCAGACGGTTCTTTGGGTTCAAAAGCTTTCGCACGCTGATGATTATTCCACGGGATAAATGTCACTAAACGTTTTACCTGTTCGAAACACTCTTGCTCGCTTTTCGCATAAAAATGAGCATTACCAGTAATCTCTGCATGCACACGAGCGCCTCCCAAATCTTCCATTGATATATCTTCGCCCAAGACTGTTTTGATGACATTCGGTCCCGTAATGAACATCTTAGAAATGTTTTCAACCACAAAGACGAAATCTGTTAAAGCTGGAGAATAAACAGCCCCACCTGCACATGGACCTAAGATCAAAGAAATTTGAGGAATCACACCAGAAGCGATGGTGTTTCGATAAAAAATCTCACCATAGCCAGCTAAAGCCCCAACACCTTCCTGGATACGTGCTCCACCCGAATCATTGATTCCAATTATCGGGCATTTCATCTTCAAAGCATGATCCATGATCTTTGTAATTTTACGGGCATGTTGCAAACCAAGAGAACCACCAGCTACGGTGAAATCTTGAGCGTAGATACATACCGGAGCTCCAAAAATGGTACCGGTACCAGTAACTACACCATCACCAGGCAATTCTTTTTTGTCCATACCAAAATCACGACCATCATGTTTTACAAACATGTCGTACTCATGAAAAGAATTCTTATCAAGCAAAGAAAGGATACGCTCACGCGCTGTCATCTTACCCATTGCAATCTGTTTTTCGATAGCAGCTTCGCCACCGCCCATTTCAACAACGGCTTTCTTTTCTCTGAGTTCCTGAATGTCTTTTTCTAATTCTGTCATAACAATACATTATTTACCGACAGCCTTTGCCCGATATGAGCAACGGGCTGTACCTTTAATAATATTATTCAACTTGCTTTTATTTAATTGTCTGCGAATGGCAGAAATATTATCAATGAAAACATGTCCACCCAAATGTTCGCATTCATGTTGCACTACACGGGCGGCAAAACCTTCCACGGATTCTTCATGTTCTTCCCAATTCTCATCCCAATATCTGACACGAATCCGAACAGACCGTGCCACTTTTTCATGGATTCCCGGCAAACTCAGACAACCTTCCTCTAAGGCTACCGTTTCTTCACTCTTTTCTAAAAATATGGGATTGATCATCACTCGTTTAAAGCCTTTACATTCCGGATAATCTTGTTTAAGTTCATCCGCATCAATAACCAATAATTGAAGAGATAGACCAACTTGGGGAGCAGCAAGACCAACCCCTTCGGCTTTGTACATTGTTTCGAACATGTTGGCTACCAACTGTTTTAATTCTGGATAGTCATTGGGTACATTCTCTGCAACCTTTCTCAATACGGGTTGACCATATAAATATACGGGTAAAATCATACTATATTAATATTTTTTGCTTTCCATATAAGCCTGCAAGATAATTACAGCACTAATTTCGTCAACCAATGCCTTATCTTGCCGTTTCTTTTTTTTCAAACCTCCTTCAAGCATAGCCTTATGAGCTAAAACCGAAGTAAAACGTTCATCATAATAAACGATTGGAATATTCGGAATTTTCTGTTTCAGTTGGGAAACAAAGGTCTCCACATATTTCATATTCTCTGAAGGCTCATTGTTCATTTGTTTAGGCAAACCTACAATAAAAAGATCTACAGGTTCCTTACTTACATAATCCGATAAAAAGTTTATAACCTCTCCACTGGATACTGTAGTCAAACCGGTCGCAATCATTTGTAAGACATCACTTACCGCAAGACCAGTACGTTTCCTTCCATAATCTATTGCTAATAATCTTCCCATTGCAGCTGCAAAGATAGCATAAAAACCAAATATGAGTTACTAATATGCATTCTTTTCTCCCCGCAACATATTTAAGAAAGTTACTACGATAATTTTCAGATCCAAAAAGAATGTCCAATTCTCTATATACCAGACATCACGTTTAACACGTCCTTCCATTTGCTCTAAGGTTTTTGTTTCTCCTCGGTAACCTGTAACTTGAGCCCACCCGGTAATGCCTGGTTTTACCAAATGGCGCACCATATATTTATCAATTAATGCAGAATATTGTTCTGTATGCTTCAACATATGTGGACGCGGACCAACGACTGACATATCCCCTTTCAGTACATTTATAAATTGAGGAAATTCATCTAAGTTTGTTCTTCTAAGAAAATTTCCAATTTTCGTTTTACGGGGATCGTCTTTTACGGCTTGCAAAGTGTCCGCTTCTGCATTTACTTTCATTGTGCGAAATTTATAACATTCGAAGTCCCGTCCATACAAACCAGTTCGTTTTTGTTTGAAAAGGATTGGTCCTGGGGAACTTAATTTTATTAAAGTTCCAATGATAACATACATAATAGGGAAAACGGACAACAATACTATTAGAGAAAAAACTATATCAAAAGAACGTTTTAAAATTCGATTATAAATCGTCTGTAAGGGTTCACGACGCACAGTCAATAAGGGAACAGATTCCAGCACTTCCATCACCAGGCTTTTTTTAACATTCCGATAAAATTCGGGAACAATAAAAAAGCGAATCATGTGCTTTTCTGCAAAATTGAGTAATCGTGCTATTTTTTCATCGTTAGTACCCGGCAATGTACAATAAATCTCGTCAATACCATGGGCTAAAGCATAGTCTTCCACTTGGGAAGTGTTTCCTAAAAGGTTGGGTAAACTAGATGCCAATGCGGGGTTGTCATCAAAAAAGCCTAAAACGTTAAATCCGTAAGAAAGATCATCCTTCATCACGTGATACAAATCCATTCCATTTTTTCCAGCTCCAACAATGATTACTTTTTTGAAATTATAACCTTTCCTTCGATACCATTTTAACATTAAACGCACACACACCCGCCAAAGGGAAAAACCAACAACAAGAGAGATATAATAAACAAATAGGAATGTCACCAAGACATCTCCAATATTCAAAAAAATCAAACAAGTAGCAAAAAGAAAAATAAATATCGTCACTAAAGTAACAGCCCGTTGTACAATCTTATCAATAAAAATAACGGAATAATGCAATTGTATAGGAACAAAATAAAGGGATAAGAAATAACAAAAATTCAGGACTAAAAGGACTTCCCGTAAACTTTTATCAATTGCTCCCACATACAGTGGGTTCAGTTCTTCATAAACCAGAAAGAATAGAAGATTCAATACAATCAAATCACCTATTCCTATCAACCAGCATATTAAATAACCATATCTGTTATTTGTTTCCATTATTTGTTACTTTGGTGCTACAAATATAACATATTTATCAACGTTAGCTAATACTCATGCCAAATATAATAAAAAAGGCCGCACTCGAAAGTGCAGCCTTTTCTTTTAATTCCTCATATTAATTATTAGCTTTCATAATAACTACACGGTTCCAGCTATTTTCATCATACGGCTGTTCGTCACAACCCTTCCATTCTACCGTGATCTGTTCAGAAGGAATACCATACTTCTCGGTCAATTCCTTAGCCACAGCTTTTGCACGTTTTTCTGACAACTGCATGTTATAATCAGCTTTACCTGTATTCTTATCAGCATAACCAATTACCTTAATCGGTGTGTTGTTAGCCTTCACATATTCAGCAGTATTATAGATATTAATATGCTGGTTCTTATCAATCTTGGCACTGTTAATGCGGAAGAATACAACATTATCAATTACATTGTTAACGACCTCAGTTACCGTTTCCTTACATTCTGGACAAGATTCAGGACGTTTGCTCAGTTCATCATTTTCTGCACGTAAAGCATTAATCTGACTGTTCAAATCGTTCAACAAAGCATAATCCATGGGTTCCAATACTTCAAAATCAGTTTTGCCCAATTTGAATGTCAAACCAGCACTGATTTGAGCAATACCGTCTGTCAAATGATTCATGGAAACACGGTTGAATTCTTCATTCAACAATGACCCTTGAGCTTCAACATTAATATCAACACGTTTGCTTACACGGAATGCCATCAAAACACCAAAATTCAGCGTCGGAGATTCTGTTCTTGCACGTTCAACAGATTCTGTAGTCTTGAAACGTTGAGCATAACCAAGACCAACCCACGGTATTAAACGGAATACACGTTTTTCATTATAGCGGCCCCAAAAATTAGTTACATCCCATAACAAATCTACATGTCCGGCAAAATAACGATTGTGTTGCATGACAGTAGCACCTTCGTTCTCAAATCCATGCAGAATTCCACCATTAAATTGTGCTCGGAATGCCAAATAAGGATTAAACCATTTACCAAAAGAAAGTTGTGGAGCAAAGTTCCAACGACTACCTAAATCAGCCTCACTGTTTTGATCACCCATCAAAATACTGGCACCACCGGCAATAGAGATAAACCAATTATCTTTTGCTTTATTCTTTTTAAAATTTGTCTTGTAACCTTTTTCCGTACTAAATCCAACCTGAGGTTGAAATTCTTGGGCAGATGCGGTTACGAAACAACCTGCCAATAACGCTAAAAACAAAGTCTTGACTTTCATATTCAATAAACTTTTAATTAAACAATCTCTTTCCTAATTACTATATGATTAAATAATCAACGAGGCAAAATTATGTCTCTTTTATTACTTAAACAAGTAAATCCTAATTTTGTTTAGAAATTTATTCAGAATAATTTAAAACTTTTCTTTAGCCAATTTAATCAAATATTGACCATATTGGTTTTTCGACATTGGTTTTGCTAAATGGTTTAATTGTTCTACATCAATCCATCCTTGTCGATATGCTATTTCTTCCAAGCAAGCTACTTTCAAGCCTTGGCGCTTCTCGATTACTTCAATAAAAGTAGAAGCTTCAGACAAAGAATCGTGAGTTCCCGTATCCAACCATGCAAATCCCCGCCCCAATAACTGTACTTTAAGCAATGACTGTTGCAAATAAGTTTGATTAACGGATGTTATTTCTAATTCCCCTCGTGCAGAAGGTTTTATCTGTTTAGCAATATCAACTACGCTGTTTGGATAAAAATACAAACCAACTACAGCGTAATTGGAACGCGGATGTTGCGGCTTCTCTTCTATACTCAAAACATTTCCATCTTTATCAAATTCAGCAACACCATAACGTTCAGGATCTGTTACATAATATCCAAAAATTGTTGCTTTACCTTCTTCTTTCACCGTTCGTACACTTTCAGACAGCATTGCAGTAAAACTTTGGCCATAAAAAATGTTATCACCTAATACCAAGCAAACAGAATCTGAGCCAATAAACTGTTCTCCAATAATAAATGCTTGTGCTAATCCGTCAGGTGAAGGCTGTTCAGCATATTCAAAATGAACGCCTAATTCCGAACCATCGCCCAGCAATCTTTGGAATCCAGGCAAATCCTGCGGCGCAGAGATAATCAAAATATCCCGAATACCCGCAAGCATCAACACCGAAATTGGATAATAAACCATCGGTTTATCAAATATAGGAAGAAGTTGTTTAGAGACACCCTTCGTTATCGGATAAAGACGAGTTCCAGATCCACCAGCTAAAACTATACCTTTCATATTACTGATATTTCAATTTTGAGAGCAAAGGTAACATAAAAAAGAGAAGTTTATGTTTCTTCGCTTGAAATATGGTATTTATCTTACCTAAACAGATGGTTTCTTCCTTGGATACATTATATATATAAAGGTCGCATGGAAGTTTGAATTTCCAGCGACCTTCTTTGTAATCGTCTCGTTTCTTGGTTGTCGAGTGACTAAACACTCTATCCAAGTAACAGCAAGTTTAATTGAAATAGGCAGAAAAATGAATCTCGGATAACCGCGGGGTCACGCCGAAGTGACAACGGCAGAAACGAGAATACCATAAAAACTTTTTTAATTGGCTTCTGATTCTTGTTTAGCGCCACCCGTAAAACGAGCTATAGCCATTACCACAGCCAGAATTGCCAATACTACCATAATTACCGTTTTTGCTGTAGTATTCTCGAACGTTGTTGTCCCAACCAATACTAAGCAAATACAAGAAAGCATAAGTAATGCTTCTGCAAGATTCTTATTCACCTTCATATTCCTTTTTATTAAAAAGCTTGTTATTTATATGTTTATTTTACAGTGTTTTCTTCTTCTGCAGAAACAGTATTACTCAAACTTTTCATTATTCCAAATAAGCCGAATCCTAAAGCAACTAATACTATAACTAGTTTAAGATAATCATTTGGAATGATTGAGCTACAAGCCAATACGCATCCTACGAGTGTGACGATAATTGATAACCACAAATTGAATTTACTTGATTTCGTTGCCATAATATATTAACTTTTACAAGTGCAAAATTTTATTTACTATAAAAATAAAGGATAGAAGCGACAATATATTCTATAGTGGAAGCTATAAATCCAACAGAATAATAGCCACAACAAATTAGGAGAGATCATGCTCATACTGGCTAATCCCTCTTTTAAATGCATACTTGTAAAACTAAATCAGCAACTTCCGCATGACAAAAACGTGATGGGCCATGCGACAAAATAGTGTAGAAAAATAGATTGTTTGGGTATAAGTTTCCTTTTCTTGTACTTTCTCTAAAATATTGCCTCCCTTTAAGCGGAAATATTGTAGAATACGACTTACTCCGTCATATTCCCGAATGGTTATGTTTTGCGTAACTGATGTAAAAGTACGTCTAGGTGTTAATAGATGGTTGTCCTTTAAATCTTTACTTAGAACAGCTATTTGAGTTTGCATATCAGAGCATGCCTCTTTTTGCACAACAGCTTCACTTGTCGTAAGTGCTGTACATGCATTACTCTTTTCTCCATTTTTCTCTACCGAAAAAAACAGCAATGCAATTAAGATCCCTAATATATATACCATCTGTTTCACGGGGACAAATATAAAGCGATTTTCGGAATAAAGAGCAAAGAAAGCCGTTTTTATTCGTATTTTTGCAAAAAATAAAAGAAAACCGATGAGTTTAACAAGATCAAAAGGGCAGATTTGGTTTTTAGCCGCCCGTCCGAAAACTTTACCAGCTTCATTAAGTCCAGTAATATTAGGTTGTGCCCTCGCTTGGCGTGATAATCATTTCCAATTAGTTCCTGCTATTTTATGTTTTTTGGTAGCTTTATTTGCACAAATTGCAAGTAATTTTGCGAATGATTATTTCGATTTCAAGAAAGGTGCTGATGGAGAAGACCGTTTGGGGCCGGAACGTGCCGTAGCCCAAGGTTGGATAACACCCAAAGAGATGCTTTTAGCAACCTTATTCACTCTTGCCTTTGCTTGTCTTTGTGGTTGTGGATTACTTTTTTATGGCGGTTTGAAATTGATCTGGGTTGGTTTGGCTATTGCTTTATGTGTATTAGCTTATTCTGCAGGACCTTTCCCTTTAGCATACAACGGGTTGGGAGACATCTGTGTTTTGCTTTTTTATGGGATTATTCCTGTTTGCTTCACCTACTATGTACAAGTACAATCGTTCACGTTATTAGCATTCCTGCTATCTTTGGCTATTGGTGTATTATCCGTCAATATTCTAATTGTCAACAATTATAGAGATTATCGTCAGGATAAGGCTGCCCATAAACGTACTACAATTGTCATTTTTGGACGACGCTTTGGACGTATCTTGTATTTGATCAATGGTTTTATTGCGATGCTTTTAATCCTTCCTTTTATTATAGGGGCATCTTTACTCTTTCAGCTTCTGTTTGCTTTATTCTTTACTCTTTTTATAAAGACCTGGCTAGATATGAGACGATATGAAGGCAAGGCTCTTAATAAAGTATTAGGTGCTACAGCCCGGAATGTAATGGTCTTTGCTATTTTGTTGTCAGCATTCTTGCTGACAATGTAATTCTTTATAACCCAACATATATTGAGGTTTATGCTGAATATAGAGCAATTTAAGTTCAACCAACATCCCTCACTGTTTTTGTCAAACGAAAGAAGCGATGACACAGCAAAAGGCCCAATGTAGTTAGGCTTATTGGAAAGCCACACCATACACCGGCAGCACCCCAATCCAGCACAAAACCACAAAAATAACCAATAGGCAAGGCCATACAAATATGACAGAAAAAAGCAGCACGTGCCATATATTTTACATCCGTGATTCCACGCAATGCGTTAGCAAAAACAATCTGCAATCCGTCACCACACTGGTAAAGCATAACAAACCAACAAAAAATAGCGACCAAATTAACAACATCTTCCTCTGATGTAAAAAGGTAACCTATACGTGAACGGAATAATAATAAGAAAGCAATATAACCAATCATACAAACAGCAACAATACGTAAACCAGCCAAAGCTGCCTTACGAATCTCCCGGTAATTGCCTTGTCCTTTATATGTACTTACCCTAATCGTTACGGCAGCTCCAATCCCATAATACATCATAAAACCTAAGGTCGTAATAACACTAGCTATTTGGTAAGCAGCTAATTCGATACTTCCCAACCATCCTATCATAATTACACTCAGACTGAAAGAAGCACTCTCTACCCCCATTTGAAAACCTATCGGAAAACCAAGATGTACTAATTGATTGATACTACATCGATTTATTTTAGCATTTTGAAAACCCTTTACATAAAAACGGTAATGCTTACTCCGTAGAAAAAGCCAGCAAAAGATCAAGAAAGTAAAAATACGCGAACATAAGGTAGAAATTCCGGCTCCTGTCAATCCCATCTCCGGTGCTCCGAAATTGCCATAAATCAAAATGTAATTCCCACAAATATTCAAAATATTTGCGCTCAGCATAATCCACATCGGCGTAAGCGTATCGGTCGTACCATCACTAAACTGTTTAAAAGAGTTGAACAGCATAGCAAATATTACAGAAAAAAGCTGCAATATATAATAAGGAATGATATAAGGATATAATTCCCGAGGCTGATTTAGCATGTCAAGATTTAGCAATAAGATCAGCATGCAAAAGCTCAGCAAAATACCGACGATCAAATTTATGCATAAGCTATTCTTTAAAACAGCGCCAATCTTTCCATATTCTTTTCGGGAAAAAAGATTTCCAATAACGGGGGTTAATCCATAAGAAAATCCCATTCCAAAGATGAAAGCCAGATTAAAGAAATTATTAACAAACGAGGCCGCTGCCAGTTCTTGCGTGCTATGGTGCCCAACCATGATGTTGTCGGCAAAACCTACGACAATAATCCCCAATTGCCCCAACATAATGGGGATACCGAGACGAATAGTTTCCTTGATATGCGACACCTGCTAATATCTTCTTTAAACCCGTTGGATAGAGAGGATAACGACATTTTCCTTAGGTCTATCCTGCTTGTTTGTCTTACTCGCTTCAATTTTCTCTACCACATCCATTCCTTCCACGACCTCGCCATAAACGGTATATTGGTTATCCAAGAAAGGAACACCTCCTATTTTCTGATATATCTGGCATTGCTCGTCTGTGAACTTTGCTTCATTTTTTCGTTTTTCAGCTTCCAATTCCGTCTTGCCAATCAAAGTATCTCGCAAAATTGCAAGTCCTTCTTTATCACCTGAGCGGTAAAGTTCAAGAATCTTTGATTTGTTTTCTGTTTGCAAACGTGCAAAAATTGATTGTTTCAACCGGTTTAACAATTGTTTTTCCATCTGAGACAATTCACTCTCTGTATATTTTTTGCCTGTCACAATATAAAATTGCGATGCAGAAGAAGCCTTTTCAGGATTTACTTCATCGCCCGTACGAGCTGCACAAAGGGCTCCGCGCTTATGGAAATATTTCGGATAGACAAACTCTGCAGGTATGGTATAACCCAAATCGCCTGCCCCTAATTGTTTGGTCATCGGCGCATCTTTTGAAGTCACATCACCTCCTTGAATCATAAACTCCTTAATAACCCGATGAAACAGCAAACCGTTATAAGTTCCGTTATCCACTAACTTCAAAAAATTATCCCGGTGCAAAGGTGTATCATTATATAATTTCAACTTGATGTCACCTAGATTGGTCCGCATCAAAACTTCCGTTTCTTTTTCCATATTATTTATTTATAATTTTCATTGACTTAATCTTAATGTTCTTTGTCGGGCGATCTTCGGAATTAGTTTCTTCCATCTGAATCTTGAATACAGTTTTCATTCCTTTCACCACTTCACCAAATATAGTATATTTACCATCCAAATGTGGAGTTCCTCCTTCCATCATATAGGCTTCTTTCTGTTCCGGTGTAAAGGTAATATTCTTTTCCTCTTCCATTTTTTCCAATTCCATTTCTGTAAAGAATTTACCTGTCACAATATAAAACTGAGTAGCAGATGACGCCTTTTCTGGGTTCACTTCATCACCTGTACGAGCTGCACACAAAGCTCCGGCTTTATGAAAATGCTTGGGATAGACAATTTCAGCCGGAATCGTATAATCCAAATCTCCATCACCTAAATGTTTGTCGAGTGGAGCATCTTTAGAATTAATATCCCCTGCCTGAATCATAAATTGCTTGATAACTCGATGAAAAAGCAAACCATCATAACGATGTTCCCTTACATTTTTCAGAAAATTATCCCGGTGCAGAGGTGTATCATTATAAAGTTTTACAGTAATCTTTCCCTTATCAGTATCTATCTGCACTAAAGTTTCCGGCTCTTCTCCCCAAAGAGAAACCAATGGCGCTGAAATCATTAACGCAGATAAAATGAATGTCATAAATATATGTTTCATAAATCTCTTTTTAATGCCGGACAAAAGTAAGAAAAAAGCACTAAATAGAAAGACTTTCTTACGAAAAAGAACAAAGTCCTTTAAATTCACCCGACTTTCTAAATGTACGTCAGCCTCTTTATAGGTTTTACATAGCGTTATGCTCGATTGCTTCCTTATGCCGGGTTCCAGTTATTTAGGATGTCCATATTCAATACAAGAATTTATTTCTATCTTTGCATTGCTTTCGGAAAAAATAAACATAGAAAATGAAGAAGATTTGGATATATACTATCGCTTTGTTGTTCTTTACTTCAAGTGTAGAAGCTTATGTAATCGCTGAGGACGATTCGGGGCAATCAGTACAAATTGTTGGTGGGGAGCAAGACAAAGATATATTTTATCATACCATCGAACGGGGGCAGACCGTATATGCAATTGCCACTATGTACGGTGTTTCAACGGAAGACATTTATCGCTTAAATCCAGGCAGCCAGGAAGGTATAAAAGCCGGAGCAACTTTGCGCATTCCACAGCAAAAGAAAATCGCCAAACAAACAGGTATCGCCTCTCCTACGGAAAATTATACTTTCCATACGATAGAAAAGGGAGAAACGCTTTATGCCGTTTCCATGCGCTACAAGGTCCCTGCAGTAAATATAGTTAATGCCAATCCTGGATTGAGCACCAAAACTTTTACGATAGGAAAAACAATACGTATTCCTCTGTCAGACAGGACTTCATCTGAAGAGCCAAAAGAAACAATTCAGCAAGAGACTACCGTAGAAGAAGAAAAATACACCATTGCCAGACGTGAGACAATGTACAGTTTATGCAAGAAATTCAATATTTCCAGTTATGAGTTATTGAAAAGAAATCCGTCTCTGAAAAAGGGTGTAAAGGCCGGAATGGTTATTTACATACCTATTACAAAAACTGAAAATGTAGTAGTTAAGGAGATGGAACATAACTCTGCGCTCAGTGAATCAGAAGTGAATGCTCTGCTCAGCAAACCGCAAGACATTGAACATGTCCAACAAATCAAAGTAGCGCTCCTACTGCCTTTTTTAACGAATGAAGCAAACTCAGCTACGACAACTCGTTTTGTAGAATATTATGAAGGCATGTTATTGGCTATAGATAGTTTACACAAACAAGGCACATCTATAGATCTTTCCGTTTATGACAGTGGTAAAGGCACACAAAAGCTTAAACAAATTCTGAATACGGATGATATGAAAAACACCAATCTGATTATTGGTGCCGTGCAAAACGACCAAATAGGAGAAATTGCACGTTTTGCTGAAAAAAACAAAATTAAATATGTTATTCCGTTTACTTCGAAGAACGATGATGTTTTGTCGAATTCCTTGATTTTCCAAGTGAATACTCCTCATTCTTATTTGTATTCCAAAGCCGCACAAGCGGGATGTGATTTGTTCGCCAACGACAATATTATTCTTGTAAACATTACGGATACAGACGTAAAAACCGATTTTATAAAGGCCTTTAAATCAGAGTTGCAGGAACGAGGTATTTCCCATAAGGAAATTAACTACCAGTCAGAGACTTTCCTCACAGATATCTTGCCCCTACTCGATCGGGAAAAGCGGAACGTAGTTCTGCCTACATCTTCTTCGTTGGATGCCTTGAAACAGATTAAAACTCCCCTCAGAATGCTGGCTGAAACCGGAATAGAAGAGCCGAACCCTGACAATCCGGAAGAAACCCGCCAGATAGTTTTTCCCATATCCCTGTTCGGTTATCCTGAATGGCAGACTTACACCCGGGATGCATTGGAAGACTTTTATGTGTTGGATACCTATATTTATAGCAATTTCTATGCAGATAATCTTTCTGAACGAATCCATCACTTCTATAACTTATACAAGACCTGGTTTAGCAAGACATTGATAAATACATTCCCGAAATATGGTATGTTAGGTTTCGATACCGGTATGTTTTTCTTCAATGCCATTGAGAAATACGGTACGAACTTCGAAGAAAACCTTGATAAGATTTCTTACGAAAGCCTGCAAACCGGTTTTGATTTTCACCGCGTAAATAATTGGGGTGGCTTCATCAATACCAATGTTTTCATTGTACATTATAAAAAAGATTTTACAGTAACAAGGCAATGAGACGATTGAGGTTATCCATACTTTTACTTGTGCTACCTTTCATTGGGCAAGCACAAAATGTATTTAAACGAGAACTGAGTGTAGGTGCCTCATTCGGAATGAATTTCTCACGTGTTAGTTTCGCGCCAAGAGTGGAACAAAAAATGATGAAAGGCTTTACAGGAGGTCTGACCATTCGTTGGTTAACGGAAAATCATCTTGGCTTGCAAGCGGAGATAAATTACACACAACAAGGTTGGGAAGAGAACTTCGAAGAGCAACCGCAATATAAATACAGCCGGGCACTGACAGGTTTTGAAGTACCTTTTATGACGCATATCTATTTTGGAAGCAATCGCTTCCGTTTTTTCGTAAATTTAGGACCTAAAATAGGTTATATCTTTAGCGAAAAAACAGAAAGTAATTTAAATGGAGCCGAACCTAACCGGAACAATGCTCAACATGACCTGCCCATTCAGAAGAAACTTGATTGGGGATTATGCGGTGGACCGGGAATTGAATTGCGTACATCCATCGGACATTTCCTAATTGAAGGAAGATATTATTATGCATTGGGCGATTTGTTTTATAGCACAAAAAGCGACCCATTTGCAAAATCGTCTATTCAAAATATATCAGCAAAACTTACCTATTTGTTCCCTATAAAATAATTCTAAATGACCATGAAAATAGAACAACCTTTTTATCGGCAACAAAGCTTTTTCATTCAAGCGATTTATTGGATAATCACTTTTGTCGCTTGGTTCTTCTTTCTCAACACTTTTAGCCGTTATCATTTCTTTTACCTTGAGCAAGCCCAATTATTCACAGGTGATATCAACGTTTCCTTAAGTGGTTGGTTGAGTACTTATCTAACAGGATGTTATGTACAGCATTTTGGACTTCCTTTTGTTGGCCCATTACTACTGGCATTTCTAAATACACTAATTGCAGGAACGGTCTATTTCACTTTAAGTCATCTTGGAGCAAAAATAAATGGAATGATATGGTCTCAACTCATTCCAGTACTCTTGACATTTATGTTTTTCAATCACTTATATGATTTATCAGGAACTACTGCATTTTTTCTAGCAACTCTCGCATTATCTGGCACCATAATAATTAAGCCTTTTGCTGCAAGACTTATAATTGCGACAATTTTCGCTCCAATTTTGCATTGGCTGGTTGGACCAGCAGCTTTACTCTATGCTATAGCCATAGTTCTTTTCCAGCTATTCCAAGAAAAGGGATGGAAACGATTCGTCTTTCTTCTGCCAATCGTAACAGCCTCCGGAGCTGCATACTACGCTACTATTTTAGGAATGACTGATTCTATGACATTCTCATTTCTTCCTAATGAATATTTTCATCACAAAATGCGACCCCAGAATGTAATTTATTATTCTTGGTTTGCTTTATGGATGTTAATTGTCGTATATGGCTGGTTCGGAAGCCATTGCATCAAATCTGGAAAACTCCGTTTACTCAGTTATGCCACTTCGTTATTTCTTGTAGCGGCTATTACTTGGCGGGGATCTCTGCGTTACGATGATGCCAATTCTCGTTTGCTGAAAATGATTACATACTATTCTCTCCAAGACAATTGGCAACAAGTGTTTGAACTAACTAAAGACAATCATTCGAATTACCTCTATATAGCATACCGGAATCTAGCTCTTTCACATTTAGGGCGCTTAGCGGATGATTTGTTCCAATATCCGCAATCTGGGGCACTTTGTCTTTTCCCTATGTGGGATCAGTCCTTGACTACGTCGCAACTATTAAGTGACATTTATTATCATATTGGTGATATTGCTTTAGCTCAGGAAATGGCTTTTGAAGGAAATACGGCTCAAGGAAATGGAGGAAGTCCACACCTATGGAAACGACTTGTTGATACTAATTTGATTTTCAATTTTCCAAAAGTAGCTCTTAAATATATTGATTTGTTGGCAAAGACCCCGCATTACCAAAAGTGGGCGGAGAGCCGACGGGAACTAGCCCTCCATCCCGAACAGATTTGCAACAATTCGGAACTCGCTTCTAAACGTTGTTTCTTTGGAGGAGAACAACATCTCCGTCATTTCTTTGGCATTGACTATGATTTTCGTTTAATTGCTGAGCACTGCCCAGAAAATCCCGTAGCTATTGAATATTTAGGGTGTCTCTATCTTTTAGGTAAGGAATTGAATGGATTCCAGAGTGTCCTCGATAAATTTTATGGTACAGAAGTACTCCCGGAATTACCTAAATCCTTCCAACAGGCAGTAATTATTCTCAATGAACATCAACCGGAAAAATGGAAAGATTATAAGCTTTCATCTGAAACTGTTAAACAATTTCAAGCTTTTCGCGAAACATTCAATCGGAACAGGCAATCTCCCTATTTACGTGAAACTATGCTTCGCACGTTCGGTAACACCTATTGGTATTATTTCACTTTCAAAAAGTAACAAATCATGAAAAAGATTCTTTTATTCTTAGTTAGCCTGCTATTCATCGCATGTAGGCACGAAATAATTCCCGATGTAGAGAAAACTGAATACCCCCCTATCTTTCCCGAATATATAGGCGTCACCGTTCCTCAAAACATCGCACCGCTCACTTTCTGTCCATTAACCAATGTTACGGATGGTGAAGTCAGATTTGTCTTTGGCGAAATGACTGTAGTCGCTCGTCTTACGAAAGACGGATTCTGTCCGGATATTAACAAATGGCATAAACTTCTTGCCTCTGCTGCCGGACAAGCTATCAATGTTGAAGTTTTAACTCAAGAAAATAATCAGTGGATTCGTTATGCCCCATTTAATATCTACGTCACTAACGAATCAATAGACCCTTATTTGGCCTACCGCCTTATTGCTCCCGGTTACAAGAACTGGGATGAGATGGGACTTTACCAGCGTGATTTAACGTCATTTATAGAAAAACCCATTATTGAAAACCGGCAAACAGATGGAAACTGCATGAATTGTCATTCTTTCTGTAATCGAGATGCAAATACCATGCTTTTTCATATGCGCGGGACAAATGCTGGCACTTATCTGATTCGTAATCAGAAGATTGAAAAACTCGATACAAAAACACCTCAAACTATTTCAGCTCTTGTTTATCCAAGTTGGAATGCTGATGGACAACATGTTGCATTCAGTGTAAATGAAACTTTCCAAGCATTTCATCCAAGTGATCCGAATCGTATTGAAGTATATGATACTGCCTCCGATGTAGTTGTTTATGATACCAAAGAACATATCATTTCGACTTCACCTCTCTTAAGTTCAGCTACACGATACGAAACATTTCCTACATTTTCTCCCGATGGGAAAACCCTCTATTTTTGTTCAGCAGAGGCTCTTCCTCGTGAAAAATTCCGAATGATACGTTATAGTCTATGTAGCATTGATTATAATCCGAAAACCGGAGTTTTCGGTTCTACCGTTGATACCCTATACAATGCAGAACAGGAACAACGTAGTGTTTCTTTTCCTCGAGTCTCTCCTGACGGTAAGTATTTGATGTTTACCGTTAGTAAATATGGGAACTTTTCTATCTGGCATAAAGATGCCGATCTCTATCTTTTTGATATGGATAAAAGAAAGTATTATTCTTTGACTGAGGCTAACAGCCAAGATGTAGAAAGTTACCATTCATGGAGTACCGATAGTCGATGGTTCGTTTTTAGTAGCCGGCGAGTTGATGGACTTTATACAATGCCATTTATTGCCTATCTGCGTCCGGATGGAACTACGACTAAACCCTTTCTACTCCCCCAAAAAAGTGCTATGTTTTACCAGAATTTCTTTTTTTCTTATAATATTCCGGAACTTATTAATGGAACGGTACAAGTAAGCAGTTACGAAATCAGCCAAGTAGCTAAAAAAGAAAAAGCAATCAAATTGAGATTCCAATAAAACTACTATTTTTGTTCTGGTTTAACAAAAGAAACAATGAAAGAAGGCACGATATTAGTGGTAGATGACAATAAAGCAATACTCACTGCTGCACAACTGTTGCTGAAAATGTATTTCGAGAAAGTAATTACACTTTCAAAGCCGACTCAAATCCATGCTATTCTACGTGAAAATCAAGTAGATGTTGTGCTTCTTGACATGAACTTTAGTGCCGGAATAAACAACGGAAACGAAGGTCTTTATTGGCTTTCAGAAATTAAAAAGATAAATAGTAGCATACAAGTCGTTCTTTTCACTGCTTATGCAGATATAGATTTAGCTGTAAAAGGAATCAAAGAAGGTGCTACTGATTTTGTTGTAAAACCATGGGAAAATCAACGACTTGTAGAAACGCTACAATCAGCCTATCAGTTAAAACAAGTCTCTAAGAAACCTTGTGAACAGGATAATACAGTAGAGAGTCAAATGTATTGGGGAGAGAGTATTCCAATGCAACGTCTTCGCCAATTGGTAGAAAAAGTAGCAAAAACAGATGCAAACATTCTTATTACCGGAGAAAATGGAACAGGAAAAGAAATGCTTGCACGAGAAATTCATCGTCTTTCCAGACGCTGTCAAGGACCTCTTATTGCAGTGGATATGGGGGCATTGACCGAAACGCTTTTCGAAAGTGAACTTTTTGGGCATGTCAAAGGAGCATTTACCGATGCCCGGACAGATCGGGAAGGGAAATTCGAAGCCGCAAATAACGGCAGTCTTTTTCTCGACGAGATTGGCAATTTGTCTTATCATCTTCAAGCAAAACTTTTAACGGCTTTACAACGGCGAAGTATTGTCCGCGTAGGAAGCAATATACCTGTTCCAATCAACATCCGATTGATTTCAGCAACCAACCGCGATTTGCAAGGAATGGTCACACAAGGTGAATTTCGAGAAGACTTATTATATCGTATTAATACCATTCATCTAGAAATTCCTCCCCTGCGCAAACGAGTGGAAGACATTGCTCCTCTAAGTCAACTTTTTATTGAAAAATATGCAACCCTATATGGAAAACCTGCAATAAAACTTAGCAACGAATCCATAGAACTCTTAAAAAAGCAGCCATGGATGGGTAATATCCGTGAATTAGAACATTCAATTGAAAAAGCCCTCATTATCAGCGAAGGGAAAACTATAGAAGTTGATTGTTTTGACTTTCCACAATCCCAATCCCAAACAATAGAAAGTAACCATTGCGAAATTACAACTCTTGAGGAAATGGAATATAGAATGATTAAGGATTCTATGCTACGCCATGAAGGAAATCTTTCCCTCGTCGCTTCCGAATTGGGAATTTCTCGTCAGACACTATACAATAAGCTGAAACGTTATGGCCTATAAACTGCTTACTCATAATTTCAATTTTCAAATTGTCATAATTGCCTTAAGTAGCATTTTGATGACGATAAGTTGGGTTAAAGGTTGGTGGGTGCTTATTGGAATAGGTGCGATCGGACTTATATACGGACTTATGCAAGTAAAATTCCTATATGCCCAAAACTTACATAAAATTTCATTCATGCTCGATGCAATCGATAATAACGATTTCGCTTTTAAATACCGCACAACCGGACAGACTAAATCGGAGGAACTTGTCAATCAAACATTAAATCGTATTACCCAAATTCTTTTTCAAGCTAAAGCTGATGCGGTGCAACGAGAAAAATATTATGAACTTATATTGAACTCAGTAGAAACTGGTATTATTGTAATAGACAATCAAGGAAAAATCCTTCAACACAACCATGCCGCACTGAATTTTCTCGGTCTTTCTATTTTCACTCATGTAGATCAACTGAAAAGAATAGATGAACGGTTAGCCAATGTTATCATGCGCATCCAACCTGGCGAGAAACAACAAATTTCATTCAATAATGAACGAGGTTCTGTACATTTAGCCCTACGGGTATCTGAGATGACTTTTCGCGAAAAGCACGTCCGGATTCTAACTCTTAACGACATTAACAATGAGCTTGATGTAACTGAATTAGATTCTTGGATGAGGTTAATTCGCGTCCTTACTCATGAAATCATGAATTCAGTCACTCCTATCACATCTTTAAGTGATACGTTACTTTCAATGCACGAAAATGCCAATCCTGAGATTAAAAATGGTTTGGAAATCATCAGCAGTACAGGGAAAAGTCTCATCGCCTTTGTTGATTCATATCGCAAATTCACTCATATACCTACTCCGCAACCCTCGCTTTTCTATGTTCAGAAATTAGCGGAACGGAGTATTCATTTAGCAAAGTACCAAATGGAAAGTCCCAATATTCGAATAGAGACTGACATTACACCCGATGATCTTATCGTTTACGCAGATGAAAATCTCATCTTACAAGTTGTTCTGAATTTGCTGAAAAATGCCATGCAAGCCATCGGACACGAAAAAGCAGACGGATTGATTAAATTTCGGGCCTACAGTAATGCAGACGAGAGTGTATCCATCGAAATCAGTAATAATGGTCCGGCCATTCCTCCGGAAGAAGCCAGCCACATCTTCGTTCCTTTCTTTACCACCAAAAAAGAAGGCAGCGGTCTTGGCTTGTCTATTTCCAGACAAATCATGCGACTATCAGGAGGTAGCCTGACTTTAAAGTCGAGTTGCGAGAAAACAGGTACAACATTTGTTCTCTCCTTCAGATAATATTTAATCATCAAACAAAGGGTATGAAATTATTTGATAAGTTAAAGCAAACACATCAACATCGTTCCGGAGCTATCGAACTGCTGAAATATATCGGACCAGGACTACTCGTTACCGTAGGATTCATAGATCCGGGAAACTGGGCCACCAACCTGGCCGCCGGCTCAGAGTTTGGTTACGCGTTGTTGTGGGTGGTCACATTTTCTTCCGTTATGTTGATTATCATTCAACATAATGTTGCCCACCTGGGAATTGTGACCGGATTATGTTTATCCGAAGCCACCAACCAATATTTGCCGAAATTCTTAAGCAGGCCCATCCTGGGTTCTGCCATGTTTGCCAGTATTTCTACATCGCTTGCCGAAATACTGGGAGGAGCCATCGCACTCCGAATGCTTTTTGATATGCCTATCAAAGTAGGAGCTGTCATCATCACCTTTGTCTGCGTCGCAATGCTTCTTAGCAATACTTATAGTAAAATAGAGCGTTGGATTATTACTTTTGTCTCCATCATCGGACTTTCCTTTCTTTATGAACTTATTTTGGTCGATGTAAACTGGCAAGTTGCCATCGAAGGCTGGATTAAACCAACTTTCCCGGAAAATTCGCTTCTGATTATCATGAGTGTCCTGGGTGCAGTTGTCATGCCTCACAATTTGTTCCTGCACTCCGAAGTTATCCAGAGCCGCGAATGGAACTTGGAAAACGAACAGATTATTCAAAAGCAATTAAAATATGAATTCTACGATACGTTGTTTTCCATGGTCATTGGTTGGGCGATCAACTCAGCCATGATTATTTTAGCGGCATCGACATTTTTCCGCGAGCGCATACCGGTCAGTGAGCTCGATCAAGCTCAGCAACTCCTGGTGCCTTTAGTTGGAAATAATGCCGGAGCTATTTTCGCCCTGGCTTTATTGCTCGCCGGCATCTCGTCAACCATTACTTCCGGAATTGCCGGAGCGTCTATTTTTGCAGGCCTGTTCGGAGAATCATATCATCACAAAGACTTTCATTCCCGTATGGGTATCCTGCTTTCTTATATTCCCGCTTTGCTGGTGATTTTCTTAATCGGAGATCCTTTCCAGGGACTTATCATCTCGCAGATGATCTTGAGTATCCAGCTGCCGATAACGGTATTTACTCAAGTCTATCTTACTTCAAGCCGAAAAGTCATGGGAAAGTTTGTGAACAGCCGTTCCACAACCTTCCTACTGTTTCTGCTCGGAAGTATCGTCACGATTCTGAACCTCGTTTTATTGGGAGAATTGCTTTTCGGCTGAAGCAATAAACTGACTAATTCATTAGAGTCTATCGTTGTTGTCCAATAACAACTTTACCTTCTCAAGCTGTTTTTTAGTCAGGTTCAAGTGGCGGAGCGCATGTTCATACACCCTGTACTGGTGATAATCAGAGCCGACATGTTCATAATAGTCTTTTTCAAGCATCTTCCGTGCTTTCTCGCAAGGCAACGGACCATAAGTGCCCGACAGTGACATTATATTCATCTGGAAAATAATTCCATGCTCCCGCAAGTAATCGTAGTCGTTCCAGTCCATATACATATAGCGTTCAGCATGCGCCAAAACGGGCTGATAACCTTCAGACTGTAAATTATAAAGAATCGTTTTCAGATCGTAGGGTGCGGAAAAATAAGAGGTTTCGACCAAAACGCGGTTATCTCCCAGCGTCAGCAATCCCTCCTTACACTGTTTCGGGAAACCATTGTCGAGCATATATTCAGCAGCCAGATGAAATTTGATTGGCGTAGTTACTTGTGAACAAAACCACGCAAACCGTTCCTCCAAAAAAGCCGGACAGTTGTCTGCCAAATCTTCCATCACGTGAGGCGTCAGAAAAACACGGCGGACACCCAATGATTCCATTAAATCCAACGCGCGACGGGCTTCCTCCAAATTGGCAACGCCGTCGTCAATGCCCGGCAAGAGATGGCAATGAACATCCGTCATACCTTTCAGCACACCAGACTCTACAATATTTTTTTTAGGAATCAAAAATGAAAACATAGCTATTTTCCTCCAACAGACAGATCTTTCTCCTTAGCGTAAAGCAATTTCATAACTGATTGTCCCTATCCATTCGTGTCCCAAAGCATACCACGCCTCCAGCAACGTCAGATCGGGGAGCCAGCTTTCCCAGCGCGACGCCGGTTGGTAAAAACGGTCGGTCGCATAATAATCGGGATTCATTCCGGCTGCATGAAAACAATCCAGTCCCCTACGCATATGGACAGCCGACGTAATCAAAAGAAAAGGTCCGCTCTTCAAATCCGGAATCATCTGCAACGTACAGCGTGCATTTTCCTCCGTATTCCGAGCATTCTTTTCTATCAGAATGTCTGTAGCGGGAATGCCCAGGTAGCTCATCTCGCGGATAAAGGTCTGCGCGTTCCCGTATTTCGGATGCGTCGTCCCATCGCTTGCTATCACAATTTTGCGAATGCGTCCTGCCTTGTAAAATTGGATGGCCGCCCACAAGCGATCGGCGGATCGGTTGAAATCCAGCTGATCGCATTCCGGATTATATCCTCCAAAGCCTCCCAGAACCACGCCATAAGTATAAACCTTATCCGCCGAGTTCAAGGAAGACAAATAATCTTTCGTCCACCACCGTTCCGCCGCCTCATAGACAAAATTATTTGTGAACAGCAACAGCAGAAAAACAGATAGCGCCACACAAATTTTTTTGATTCTCCGGCTTCCGATAAAGACGGCCGCAACCAGCAAAGCCAAGATGTAAATAATCGGACTGGCCAGCATGGCGGCAAAACGGGAGAGGACGTAAAACATAACCGAAAGGTACTACAGATTTCGTATATTCTCTTTAGTAGGATTCTTTTTCATTTGGGAAATCATTGGTTTTCACATCGTGGATATAGGATTGTACCGCCGACGTGATGGTTTCCGCCAAATTTGCATACTGGCGAAGGAACTTCGGCTTGAATCCCTGGTTCATTCCCAGCATATCCTGCACGACGAGCACCTGTCCGTCTGTAGCACCTCCGGCACCGATGCCAATCGTTGGTATCGACAATTCGGATGTCACCCGTGCTGCCAATGCGGCCGGAATTTTCTCCAAAACTACAGCAAAACATCCCGCTTCTTCCAAAGCATGAGCATCAGAAACCAATTTTTCAGCTTCTGCATCTTCTTTCGCTCTGACGGCATACGTACCGAACTTATGAATGCTTTGCGGAGTCAGTCCAAGATGTCCCATCACCGGAATGCCGGCATTGATAATCCGCTTGACCGTATCTACAATTTCCACGCCTCCTTCCAGCTTCAGCGCATCGCAACCACTTTCCTGCACCATACGGATTGCATTTTTTACACCCTCCGTCGCATTCACCTGGTACGTGCCGAACGGCATGTCGCAAACTACCAGCGCACGGCGAGCCGCACGAACGACAGAAGCCGCGTGATAAATCATTTGCTCCATCGTAATCGACAAAGTAGTCTCGTGCCCAGCCATCACATTTGACGCGGAATCGCCAATCAATATAATATCCATCCCAGCCTGATCCACCAGCGTAGCCATGGTAAAATCATATGCCGTAAGCATCGAGATTTTCTCTCCCAATTGCTTCATACTCACCAAACGGTGTGTCGTTATTTTTTTAATCTCATCGTCTTTTTTTGCAACAGACATAATCGTTAAATTTATAATCCGGCGGCAAAGATAACGCTTTTCAAAAGAAGAACACAGTTTCGACACAGCTTTTGCTCCAAAGGAAAAAACAAATGTTCTCCCCGACAGGGAAACACGCCTCAAGGATTGCAGGAAGAGGGAATTTCTTGCATCTTGTGCATTATTCTATAAGAAAGGAAGTATATTTGCAGTGCGGAAACAAGAAAAAGGAAATAAAGTGCTTTCTGAAGAAAGAAAATGTCTATAGACTCATTCGACATGGCTTTCAGAAGGTAAAAATGGGCAGACATCAAAAAATTAGAACTTAATAACTTTATCAAAATGACAGAAAAACAACATCTTGTATGGTTAGACGTAATCAGGACGGTAGCCATGATCATGGTTATTGCCGTGCATTGCATCGATCCGTTCTATATTTCTCCGACATTGGGCGTGCAGCCTGAATATCGCCACTGGGCAGCTGTTTACGGCTCCTTGCTCCGACCTTCTGTTCCCTTGTTTGTCATGATGACCGGCTTGCTGTTGTTGCCCGTCCGTGAACCGTCGCTCGGAACCTTTTACAGAAAACGTATCTATCGCGTACTGTTTCCATTCCTCATTTGGTCTGTTTTGTATAATATGTTTCCGTGGTTCACAGGTATTTTAGGATTGCCAAAGGAAATTATCGGAGATTTTTTCTGCTATGTACAAGGAAAAGAATCTCAATCGCTGACAGATGCGCTGAAAGACGTGGCCATGATTCCCTTTAATTTCAGCTTCAAGGAAAATCACATGTGGTACATCTACCTGCTCATCGGATTATACCTTTATATGCCGTTTTTCTCTGCCTGGATAGAGAAAGCAAGCCGGGCAACCAAACGAACCTATCTTTTGATCTGGTTTGTCTCGCTCTTCCTCCCCTATTTATCTGCTTATATCAGCCATTATCTTTATGGTGAAGCCACTTGGAATCAATTCGGCCTGTTTTACTATTTTGCCGGATTCAATGGCTATCTTCTGTTAGGCCACTACCTAAAGCAACGGAACGATTGGAGCTGGAGAAAAACAATCATTCTTTCAGCGATACTCTTTGTCTTAGGTTATGCTGTAACATATAGCGGATTCAGTGCAGCAGCTTCCAATCCGAATGCAACCGAGCCTGAGATGGAATTGTTCTTCACATTCTGTAGTCCAAATGTTGCTCTCATGACGGTTGCCGTATTCTTGCTCTTGCAGAAAGTCAATGTACGAAGCGAATGGCTCATTCGGCGGTTGGCCAGTGTCACCAAATACGGTTTCGGCATTTACATTGTACATTATTTTATCGTTGGTCCGATATTTATTCTCATCAGACAATTTTCTCTTCCCATACCGTTGCAAGTACCTATCATGGCCGTGCTGATATTCCTTATCTCCTGGGGATTCACCTGGACGGTCTATAAGTTGGTCGGGAAGAAAGCCAAATACATCATGGGCTGAGAAAGATATTGATGAAATTTTCATTCTTAAATTTATAACAACATGAAACATTTACCAATGACTCTGCTTTCCCTCCTGGCTTCGGCCGCTGTGTTCGGACAAACCAGAGGGGAACTCCCGGCTTTCGCAGAAGCAGACTGCGTAACGCTGCTCGACAGCACGGCTGTGCAAGTGGCTGAGACGGGCTCGGGGACATTTACCATTCACAAAAGATTCAAAGTACAGACGGAAAAGGGTGCCATCGCCAATCATGTCGTGAAATACGATTACGATCCGCTCACCGCGTTCGCCGAGTTCCGTTATGCGACGATTTACCGTGCCGGCGGCGATGTGGTAAACATCGACGTGACGCAAGCCTGTGATTACGCCGCTCCGGCACGCGCCATCTATTGGGGAGCGCGACAAATCATGCTCGACCTGGGTCGCCTGAATCCCGGAGACGTGGTGGAATATGAAATTGCCAAAAAAGGCTTTACCTACGCCTTGCTTGCCGACGGCGAAGACGATTCGCGCTTTATTCCTCCTATGCGCGGACAATTTTATGACATCGTACCGTTTTGGACGGCTGATCCTACCGTGCGGAAGGTCTATCGCGTCTCCATTCCGATGAGTAAAGACATGCAATTCCAGTTTTACCAGGGCGAATGTACCTCGTCCATGCGTTACGAAGACGGGCGCAAGACTTATACCTTCTCCATGAACGACATGATTCCTTTCGAGCGTGAGCCGAACATGGTTGACCTTTTCGACGCCGCTCCGAAACTGATGATGTCTTCCACCCCGCGCTGGCAAGACAAATCGCTTTGGTTTAACAAGGTAAACGAAGATTATGGAAGCTTCGCACCGCTTCCCGAGGCTCAAGCCAAAGTGGATGAACTGATTCGCGGAAAGAAAACGGAAATGGAAAAGATTGCAGTACTCACCCACTGGGTCGCTGATAACATCCGCTACGCCGGCATCACCATGGGCAAAGGCGAAGGCTACACGCTCCACAACACGAAGATGAATTACACTGACCGTTGCGGCGTGTGCAAAGACATTGCCGGCACGCTGATTTCATTTCTCCGCATGGCGGGCTTCGAAGCCTATCCGGCGATGACAATGGCTGGAAGCCGTGTGGAATCTATCCCCGCAGACCATTTCAACCATTGTGTGGCCGTGGTGAAACTCTCCAACGGGACCTATATGCCTCTCGACCCGACGTGGGTACCTTTCTGCCGTGAACTTTGGAGTAGTGCCGAGCAGCAACAGAATTACCTGCCAGGCGTTCCGGAAGGTTCCGACCTGTGTCTGACTCCCGTCTCTGCTCCGGAGAATCATTACGTCCGGATTAAAGCCAACAACAAACTCTCGGCCAACGGTACGCTGACCGGCTCGTTCACGATCACTGCCGAAGGCCAGTCTGACAGCAACATCCGCCGAATTTTCACGACGGGATGGCAAACCGAATGGATGCGTACGATGGAACGTCAGCTGCTTGCTGTTTCACCCAATGCCAAACTGCTCGGCGTGGATTGGGGCAAGAATCCGAAAGATTACCAGGCTGCGCCGATTAAAATTACTTTCCGCTACGAAATTCCAAACTACGCATTGAAGGGAAACCATGAATTGCTCTTCAAACCAATGGTGATGAATAATCTTTACAATCAAGTCAAGTCGTATCTTCGCATCGACACGGATTTGGAGAACCGCCAATACGGATTCAAGGACGGATGCTCGCGCTTGGTCGAGCTTGACGAAACTATCCAGCTTCCGAAAGGATATACGGCTACTTCCGGCTCGAAATCAGACGTTATGACCAGTAATGCTGCTGATTTCGAAGGTTCATTATCCGTTTCCGACGAGAAACTGGTACTCCACCAGAAATTAGCGCTCAAAAAGCGTGTCTATGAGGCCAGCGACTGGCAGGGCTTCCGTTCGGCGGTGAATGCCCACAAATCCTACGGCGATTATATCATTTTAAAACACAATTGATTCGATTATGAAATATCTGACAAATAAAATCCTGTTCGTATTCTGTTTTCTTCTGGTGGCAGCGGTTTCTTTTGCGGCATCGGAAGCTGAATACCAAAAACTGGCGAAAAGCTGGACACTCAATGCTGACGGCAGCCAGGAGTTCCATTACAGCATGGAATTAACGCTCTTTACCCACACGGCGATGAACAGCACATACGGGGAAAGTTTCATCGTCTATAATCCAGCATATCAAACGTTGAAAATCAATGATTCCTACACGAAACAGAAGAACGGCAACATCGTGAAGACGCCCGACAACGCATTCGTGGAAGTGCTGCCGTCGGCGGCTGCCAACGCTCCGGCGTATAACGGTTTAAAAGAAATGGTGGTTGTCCATACGGGACTGGAACTCGGCGCGACCATCTATCTCGACTATACCATTACGACCAAAGCTGGCTACCTTCCTGCGCTCGACATTTACGAACCGCTGAAGCAGACATCGCCTGTAAAAGAGTACACGCTCTCCGTAAAGTTGCCCGAATCTGTGGAACTGCACTCCCATTTCTATCAATTGTATGGCAAAGAAACGGTGAGCACTTCCGGCAGCCAGAAAACTTACACCTGGACATTGCGCAATGTGGGCGCCAAGTCGCGTCTGGCCGATGCCTATCATTTTGACGAGCCACTGTTTGTCGCCAATACCTATGCATCAACCGAAGCCATGGCGCAGACCCTCTCCAAGCAAATGGATTCGAGCAAAAGCATGCAGCTGCTGAAAACCTTAGCCGAAACCATTACGGAAAAGGCTTCCACCGATGCAGAGAAGCTGAAGGCTATTTACGGATATATCCAAAACAGCTACGCACACATTCCGCTCGATCTGAACACTTGCGGCTACCGTATTCGCCCGCTCGAAGAAGTCATCAACTCGGCTTACGGCACGGATGCGGAACTGATGCCGATTTTCCAAGGTTTGCTGAAAGCATCTGGCTTCAAGTCGGATATTTATGCGGCTTTCACCCGCGAAGATGCCAAAGGGATGGGGCTGAACCATACGTTCTTGTTCCTTACTACCGAAAATAATGGGACAAACATTATCCTGGCACCTACGGAAACCGCGACACGCCGTGCGATGGCACTTCGCCAATATTGTCCGGCATTAAACCTTGCAAATGGAGAACTGGCAGAACCAGAAGTTCAGTCCAACCGAATTGCCTATAACGCCGATATCACGCTCGAGGGCGAGACAATGACCGTCCGTGCCAAATCGACCGTAGCCAACTGTTTTTTAGATGTCAATGGCAACACCACACGGAAAATCACGGCTGGCGACAAAGAGGCGAAAACTTCCGCTTCCGAAACTTCGGCTACATTTAATTATACGCATGAATTGAAGGCGTCGAAAGCCGGCGACTATCTGCTGTTGCCCCTGCCCGACTATCCGTTTAGCGCGACCCATGAAAACTGGGCTTCCGGCAGTGAGCGGGATATTTTGCTGAGCCTTTTTGCTGCAAACGACGAGACTTATAGCTACCGCATCCATCTGGGAGGAAAAACGCTCTGCACTCCGGCAACCGACTTGAAAATCAGCAACAGCGCAGGCAGCGTGGAGATTTCTGTCCAGCCCGAAAGCGACGGTGCGACGGTGAAGCGCAGCCTGAAACTGTCGAAATCTCAATTCACCCCGAAAGAATATCCGGATTATGTAAAATTGATGCAAGCTTGGGGCGATATGAACCACACCCAACTGCTGGTGAAATAATCTCTCCGAAAACAAATTTCAAAAGCTGTCTCGCATCCAAAGCGGGGCAGCTTTTTTATTTCTCCCCTATCCATACCGATTCACGCATGAACGGATTGTATTAAATTTAATAAAATGATACATTGAGAGTAGGAAATAGCTGCTGACTATATCGAAGGCTACTTTCAGATGCAAAAATACTCAATGTAGGATTACATTGACCATCTTCAAACTAAAAAGTACTCAATGTAGAGTTACATTGACTACTTTCAGATTGAAAAGTACTCAATGTAGGATTACATTGGCTACTTTCAGACTGAAAAGTACCAAATGTAAGATTACATTGGCTATTTTCAGACTGAAAAGTATTCAATGTAGGTTTACATTTGCCATCTTCAGATTGAAAAGTACCCAATGTAGGATTACATTGGCTATTTTCAGACTGAAAAGTACTAAATGTAGGGTTACATTGACTACTTTCAAATTGAAAAGTACTCAATGTAAGATTACATTTGCTATTTTCAGATTGAAAAGTATCCAATGTAACTTTACATTGAATTGTTTTCAAGTTGAAAAAATCACTTGATGATATCGAGATATAAATTTAGATTCAAAAGTAGTGTTCGATAATGTTAAGAGATATTTTACGAAAAAGAAGTTGAGCAGGAGAAATTCAGAAGCAAGAAAATAAAAAGGGAGAACAACCTGATAAAAAGGCTGTCCTCCCTCCGAGGTAAATGTTTGAATTTGAAATTTAAATCTCTACCAGCTCATAATTTTTAGTGCCCAAACCGATTTGTTCGGCATAATCAACTGTATGACGGCCGTGCAACTTCTCAATTCGGTCAACCAGCGGCTTGTTGTTGTTTCCCGGCTCGGCTTTCACGGCATACACCAGGTTGAGTGAAGCTTCGTCGAGTGCAACCGGGTCAATCGAAGCCAGAATACCGATATCCTTCAGTTCCGGGGCATGCGGATTCGAGTCGCAATCACAATCGATGGACATATTGTTCATGACGTTTATATAAAGGATTTTGTCGCCGAAATGGTCAGCAACCGCCTGTGCGGAAGCCGCCATACTCTCTAAAAAGGCATCCTGCTCGGGGAGATTGTCCCACAACTCGGACGGGCGCTCCGTTTTGCCCGCAGTGTGGATATAGGTTTTGCCGTTGGCTGAAGCCACTCCGATGGATTGGTTTTTCAAGACGCCGCCGAATCCTCCCATCGCGTGACCTTTGAAATGTGCAAGGTTAATCATAAAATCATACTTCTCAAGGTTCTTTCCGACAAGGTTGTACTGTAGATGCTTCTTGTCTTTTACCGGAAGTTTGATTTCACCCTCTGCATCCATGATGTCAACAGGCGCAATCGCCGTAAATCCGTGATCTTTCACCGTCTGCAAATGGTCTGCCGTTGTCGAACGCTTCCCTTGGTACGCCGTGTTGCATTCGACGATGGTTCCGTTCACTTTCTGCACCAAATCTTTGATCAGTTCAGGCTGAAGGAAGTTATGCCCGCCCGGTTCACCCGTACTAATCTTTACCGCGACTTTCCCCGTGGCCGGGCGACCTAATGCTTCGTAAATTTTCACGAGGCTGGCCGGCGAAATCTCCTTCGTCATATACACTTTCGACTTTGCAGCAACTTTCATTCCTTCGGGACGGGAAATCATTTCCTCCGCATATCCGGGAATACTTTTAACGGCAGCCAACGAAGCCAACGCTGCAAAAGAAGACTTCATCCATGCCCTTCTTGTCATTTTCTGTTTCATATTCAGATTTTCCTATGAATAATAGTTTTCAAAAGTAGGAAACAGATGGAAATGGTTTGAAGAACTTACGCTTGAAAACGAAAAAACGACCCGTCATCGCGAAAAGCGTTGTTTCTCAAGGCAGCATTTCCATCAACATTTTCATGGCCTCTTCGCTGGCGGCTTCCACGTTCCCGACGCGGTCGAACGGGAAATGAAAACAACGCGAAACCAAACGGTCGCCGCATGCCGCTGCAATCCAGACGGTGCCAACCGGTTTTTCAGCGGTTCCGCCTCCCGGCCCGGCGATACCGGAGGTTGCCACCGTGCAATGGCATCCCAGGACGCGGCGCGCACCGATTGCCATTTCTTCAACTACAGGCTGGCTGACAGCACCCTCGTGTTCCAGATCGGAGAGCAGAACACCCAGCAAATTATGCTTCACGGCATTGCTGTAAGAAACAATCCCGCCGACAAAATAGTCTGAGCTTCCTGCAACCGATGTAATCCGGCTGGCAATACGCCCGCCCGTACAACTTTCGGCTGTCCCCAGAGTCCAGCCACGTTCGCGGAGCATCGCTCCTAACTTTTCTTCCGTATTCATCAGATTTGTATTCTTGAAAATGGAGCTGCCGACATGGGGCAAAACTCCTTGTCCTGAAATTTGTAGTATCCTGTGATAGCCACCATTGCGGCGTTGTCTGTCGTAAAAGAGAACTTGGGGATATGCACTTTCCATCCGTAAC
>CALVFH010000008.1 GCA_944326775.1 uncultured Parabacteroides sp. | reverse complement strand
TGTTTGTCGGACGCGTTCCCCTTTTGGCGGATCACTTCCACCCCCGTATCGCCCAGGGCAATGCCTTTGGCAAGGCAAAACGCTTTGGCCTTCTCGAGACTGAACCGGCGAGGCGCTTCCACGAAGAAGTCTTTGTCGCCGTAGAAGATCAGTCCCAGGATGCGCCACATGTCGTTCTGGAAATTCGGGTAATAGAACTCCATCGACCAGCGGGTGCGGGGCGGCGGAAAGCTTCCCAGCATCAGCACGCGGGCCTGGGCGGGAAGGAAAAATCCGAGGGGATGCTGCTCAATCATTTCTTTTTGCGGCGGTTCTTGGCTTCACGTTTCTGGTCTTCGCGAGCCATCAGTACCACATTATAGACGAACATCGTAGTCCATTGTTCGGAATAGCCGAGCTTGTTGGCGTAGGTACGCACGCTCCACGCCGCTTTCTGGATACTGACGTCTTTCCATTCCGAGCGGGTCAGGATCTCATGGACCATCTTGGAGGTCTGCCCGTAGAGCATCTTCTTGAACAGGAGGGCCAGGCGGAACTTGAACGAAGTCATGTTGCCGATCAGGTTGAACAAATCCTGGCTGAATCCCTGGAACATGATGAAGTAGCTTTGGATGTCCTGCGGTTTCTTGCAGCATCGTTTTACGGAAGCATCCATCTCGTGGAAGAAATTTTCCGGCAAGCTATAATCTTGCATCAGGACTTTCTTGACGCGCGATTTCTCTGCCACGCCGAGCTTGTTGTTCTGGGTCGGCACCTTGAGCATCCGTTTGAAAAGCGCCAAATCGGGGAGGATATTCATGTTCGTAATGCCGAGGTTCATTGCCATGAGGGCCTGGTAATAAACGCGTACGAGGGAAACAAACTCTTCCACCGAACCTTTGGTCGTTTCGCTCTCGTTCCCGGCGTTTTTCTGGAATACTTTTGAAATAAAACTCATTGTATTGTCTTTTTAATTCGTATTTAAATTTAACGGGGCAAAGGTAATGAAAAATGCGAGAAAAACGGTTTCCTGCTTATTGGTTTAGACGCCATTCGCGGGGATAGCATTCCAAAACCTCGTTGACGGAGCCGTGGAGGAGCAGGAGCCGCCGGGCTTCGTCGTAAGGGAGTCCCAGTTCGGCTTGCAGCATCCGGGTGCCCCGGTCTATCAGTTTCTGGTTGGTCAACTGCATGTTGACCATGCGATTTCCCCGGACACGCCCCAGTTTGATCATCGCGGTCGTGCTGATCATGTTGAGCACCATCTTCTGGGCTGTTCCCGATTTCATCCGGGTGCTTCCGGTCACGAATTCCGGACCTACGACGGGTTCGATGGCCACGTCGGCTTCGGCCGCCATGGGAGAGTCCGGATTGCAGGCGATGGCTACCGTCAGGATACCGCGCCGGCGGGCTTCCCGGAGGGCACCGATGACGAAAGGGGTTGTTCCCGAAGCAGCAATGCCCACGACGGTATCGTCCGCTCCGATGCCATGCTTTTCCAATTCCCGCCATCCGCTCAGCAGGTCGTCTTCAGCCGACTCGACCGGATGGCGCAAGGCACGGTCGCCTCCGGCAATCAGTCCGATGACCCAGGAATCCGGAACCCCGAAGGTAGGAGGAATCTCCGAAGCGTCGAGCACGCCAAGCCGTCCGCTCGTCCCGGCACCGAGGTAGAACAGCCGTCCGCCCCGTTTCATCCGGGGAACCAGTTCGTTTACGGCTTTCTCGATGGCTGGGAGAACCTTTTGGACGGCAAGTGCCACCTTTTGGTCTTCACGGTTGATGCCGGCCAGTATTTCGCCAACCGGCAACTGCTCCAAATCGTGATAGAGCGATTCTTGTTCAGTTATTTTTTTGAATGTCATAAGCGGAAATTTCGGATGAATGAGTGGCGTGATACCGGAGCAAGCCTTCCATCGGCTCTTTCTGAATGTTTCCCAGTTGCAAGCCTTCCGATTGGGCCGCTTCGGCCAGGATTTCCTGGAAATAGTAAGCGACCGAGCCGGTGAAATGAATGGGTAATTCCCGGTATCCCGTATATGATTTGATGTTGCGGAGAAAGAAATCGCGGAAACAGAGAAGTACGATTTGCCGGATTTCTGTCCGATGGAGATGTTGGGCCAAGAAAGGAACGAAACTTGCCAGAAAGCGGTTGGGCAAAGGACCCCGATACACCCGGTCGAGCAACAGTTGGGGAGTCAGTTGGTATTCCTCCATAAAGCGCGTTGTCAGATCCGGAGGGAGCAATCCTTTCAGGCAATCGCCGACCAGCCGCTTCCCTAATACGGCTCCGCTGCCTTCGTCGCCCAGGATGAAGCCTAATGGGGAGATATGTTCGCAAATTTCCTTACCATTATATAAACAGGAATTGGAGCCGGTACCCAGGATGCAGGCGATGCCCGCCTGATTTCCGCATAAGGCCCGGGCGGCCCCCAACAAGTCGCTGGCGACAAAGACCTCGGCTTCGGGCCAGACCGTCAGAAAGATTTGCCGGATTTTTTCGATCTGTTCCGGAAAGGCGCATCCGGCCCCATAGAAGAAAACGTGGTCGATTGTCCGGTCTTTTAGGGTTGTCTGTTTGAGGTTTGCCACAATCTGTTGCAGGGTCGTTTCCGATTGGAAGAATGGATTCATTCCTTCCGTTTGGAAATATTGCGGGAAGGAGCCTTTGCCAGCCAGTCCCCACGATGTCTTTGTTGAACCGCTATCTGCTATTAGTTGCATAGTTGTTAGTGTAATCCACGGGCAAAGATACGGAAAAATTTATACCTTTGCCCCGTAAAATCAGGAGGAGCAGTCGATGAGAACCTATTTATATTATGGAGAGGCAGGCTTTGAGGAACGGAAGGTTTGGGAGAGCGGTTGTTGGGTGAACGTGCAGATGCCCGATGCGGATGATTTTGAATTCCTGACCGGAAATCTGCACGTTCCTGATTCTTTTCT
This sequence comes from uncultured Parabacteroides sp., assembly GCA_944326775.1. GTDB lineage: Bacteria > Bacteroidota > Bacteroidia > Bacteroidales > Tannerellaceae > Parabacteroides. The sequence continues at coordinate 40,012 of CALVFH010000008.1, read as the reverse complement.
GGAAGATATTGCCGATACCGACGAACGTCCGCGTACGGAAACGGAAGATGGCTGGCGGCTGACGATTCTGCGAATTCCGGTGCCGAGCCGTCAGACGGATGTGCCTTATGTGACGGTTCCTATCGGAGTTATCACCTGTGAAGAAATGGTGATTTCGGTTTGTTATTATCAGTCGGAGCTTTTGCCGGATTTCGTGGAACATACGAGAAGGAAAAATATTGTGGTTCGCAACAAACTCGACTTGATATTCCGTTTGTTCTATTCCTCGGCGGTTTGGTTTCTGAAATATTTGAAGCAAATTAATCTGGAGGTTACCGAGGCGGAGAAGGGCTTGGAACGCAGCATCCGCAATGAGGATTTGCTTCGTCTGATGAATTTGCAGAAGACCTTGGTTTATTTCAACACGTCCATTCGGGGCAACGAAGTGATGATCGCCAAGATGAGGGTCGTTTTTCAAAATCAGCCAGAATACGATGCCGACCTGGTGGAAGATGTGCTCATTGAATTGAAGCAGGCCGATAATACCGTTAATATTTATAGTGATATCCTGGCCCGGACGATGGATACCTTTGCTTCGGTCATCTCGAACAATGTGAACGTGATTATGAAACGCATGACGAGCCTTTCCATCACTTTGATGATACCAACCTTAATCGCCAGTTTTTATGGGATGAATGTGGATATTCATATCGAAGAAGTGCCTCATGCCTTTTGGTTGATTGTTTTGGTTTCGGTGGCTCTTTCGGCCGGCTCATTTATTCTGTTCAGGAAAATCAAATGGTTTTGATAATTCATTCTCTTGTCGTACCTTTGCCCTCCAAAGAAATAAACAGGTGAGATGAAAACGATCCAGTTATATGATAAGACTTTTGAATTGTTCATTCCCGAGAAACGTATTCAAGAGGCCATTGATGAGGTGGCTTGGCAGATAAAGGCTGATTTGGGATTGGCTGAAGTGGAAGAGCAAGATGTGCTTTTCGTATGTATGCTGAATGGGGCGTTTATGTTTGCTTCCGAGTTAATGAAGGCGATAGACGGACCTTATCGCCTGGCTTTTGCCCGCTATTCTTCGTATGAAGGGCTGGAAAGTACGGGTGTCTTGCATGAAGTGATGCCGATAACGGATGATCTGCAGGGAAAGACGGTCTTTTTGATAGAAGATGTTATCGATACCGGTTTTACCATGCGGTTCATGAAGCAGATGGTGCTGGAAAAAGGGGCCAGCGAGGTGAAGTTGGTGACGATGTTGTTCAAACCGGAGGCGTTGAAATGCAATTTGACTCCGGATTATGTCGGGCTTAACATAGCCCCGGATTTTATTGTAGGTCACGGACTGGATTACGATGGTCTCGGACGTTGCTACAAGGATATCTATAAAGTAAAAGCAGAAGAATTTATCTAAATAAATCATTAGGAATTATGTTGAATATTGTTATTTTTGGAGCTCCGGGTTCTGGAAAAGGAACACAGAGCGAATTGATTATCAAGGAATATGGTTTGGATCACATTTCTACAGGCGATGTGTTGCGTGCTGAAATGAAAAATGAAACGGAACTGGGCAAGATTGCAAAAGATTATATTGAAAAGGGACAGTTGGTTCCTGACGACCTGATTGTAAACATGCTGGCTAAGGTTTTGGACAGCAAGGCCAATTCCAAGGGGGTTATCTTCGACGGTTTTCCCCGTACGATTCCGCAGGCAAAGGCTTTGAAAGCTATGCTGAACGAACGGGGTACGGACGTTTCGGTGATGCTGAACCTGCAGGTTGATGAAGACGAACTGGTAAAACGTCTGTTGGAACGCGGTAAGGTTTCCGGCCGTTCAGACGATAATCTGGAAACGATCAAATCGAGACTGGAAGTTTATCATAAACAGACTGCTCCTTTGGCCGACTATTATGTGGGTGAAGGCAAGCATGTGGCTATCCAGGGTATGGGTACCATCGAAGAAATCTTCGGTCGTATCAAGAAGGCTATTGACGCTGTAAATAAGTAAATACCAATAAAGACGTGGCTGATTCAAACTTTGTAGATTACGTAAAGATCTATTGCCGTTCGGGAAAAGGCGGTAGGGGGTCTTCTCATTTTCGCCGTGCTAAATACATTCCGAAAGGAGGTCCCGATGGTGGTAACGGGGGGAGAGGAGGTCATATCTATCTTCGCGGAAACCGGAATTACTGGACATTGCTGCACTTGAAATTCGAGCGTCACATCATGGCGACGAACGGTGAAGGCGGCGGTGCCAAGCGTAGTTTCGGCAAAGATGGCGAAGACAAGGTTATCGAAGTGCCTTGTGGCACGGTGGTGTATGATGCCGAGACCGGCGAGTTTATTTGCGATGTGACTGAAGACGGGCAGAAGGTGCTGCTGTTGAAAGGTGGACGCGGAGGTTTGGGAAACTGGAACTTCCGGACGGCTACCAACCAGGCGCCTCGTTATGCCCAGCCGGGAGAACCATCGCAGGAACGGACGATTATCCTGCAGTTGAAGTTGCTGGCCGATGTAGGTTTGGTCGGTTTCCCGAATGCGGGAAAATCGACGCTGCTTTCAGTGGTGTCGGCCGCTAAACCGAAGATTGCCAACTATCCGTTTACAACGCTGGAGCCTAATTTGGGAATTGTCAGCTATCGTGACCATCGTTCGTTTGTGATGGCGGATATTCCGGGTATAATCGAAGGGGCCAGCGACGGCAAGGGACTCGGTTTGCGTTTCCTTCGTCATATCGAGCGAAATTCATTGCTGCTTTTCATGGTTCCGGCCGATGCGGATGATATCCGTAAGGAGTATGAGATTCTTAACAACGAGCTGGTGAAATATAATCCGGACTTGGCGGAGAAGCCTCGAGTACTGGCTATTACGAAAAGCGATATGCTGGATGACGAGTTGATAGAGGAGATGAAGCAGGAATTGCCGGAAGGGATTCCTTATGTATTTATTTCTTCGATTGCTCAGAAAGGCATCACCGAACTGAAAGATTTGCTTTGGAATGAATTGAATAAGGAAACCTTCCATGAAGTGGAACGTATAGTCCATAAGAATATTGATGTCAGCGCCTTGCCACCTGATGACGAGGAACTGGTTATCCCGGTGGATGATGATGACGATGAGGATTATATCGAATACGAAGATTACGACGATTGGGAGGAAGATGACGAAGATGATGGAGATGACGACAACAACTCATCTTCTCCAAAAGCATAGTATGGAAGTGTTGCAAATGAATGGCCTGAGCCGCTTTTGCAACATTTCTCATTTTATGACGACTCGCCATGGCGGGGTAAGTACGGAGAATTATGCGTCCTTGAATGCCGGAGCCTATTCGGGAGACTTGCCGGAACGGGTGCAGGAGAACCGCAGGCTTCTGGCAGAGATGATGGGATTTGAGGTGGAGAAGCTGTTTGCCCCTTACCAGGTACATGAAGCGGAAATCCGGGTGTTGGATCAGGCTTTCCTTTCACGGAATGCGGAGGAGCAGACGGACTATCTATATGGTGTAGATGGGGTGGTTACAGCTGAACCCGGGGTCTGTGTGGCGGTGGCCACGGCTGATTGTGTGCCGGTTCTGCTTTATGCTCCCGACAAGCAGGTGGTGGCGGCTGTTCATGCCGGATGGAGGGGGACAGTAAAAGGAATCGTTTCTCAAGCAGTAGAAGTGATGGTGCGGCATTTTGGGTGTGATGCTTCGTTGCTGCATTCGGGAATAGGTCCGTCTATCGGTCCGTTGGCTTTTGAGGTTGGCGAGGAAGTCGTGGAAGCTTTTGCAGCTTCCGGCCGTTGGACGCCGGAGGAGATGACTTTGCTGGTTCGACGGCATCCTCAGACGGGAAAAGCACATATTGACTTGTGGAAAGCCAATGCCTTTCTGCTTTCGAGAAGCGGTGTGCCGGCATCGTCAATAGAGATAGCCGGTATTTGTACTTATCAGAACAATTCCGATTTCTTTTCAGCACGCCGGTTGGGTGTCCGAAGTGGGCGTATCCTGTCCGGGATATTTATACGGTAATTTACCTGGTTTATGAATGCTATTTTAGAATTTGAATGATATGATTAAAATAACTTTGTCGGATGAGATTATCTCGGTATGTCCGGATTTGCATGTGTTGGCTATCGCTTGCCGGGTAAAGAATACCCCTTCGGACGAAGCCTTGTGGCAGGAAATCTTGCAAACGGAAGAAACTATACGGGCTTCGTGCAAGTTGGAAGAAATCAACAAATGGCAGCCAATCTATGCCACACGTCAGGCTTATAAGCATTTGGGAAAAGATCCGAATCGTTATCGCCCCTCGGCAGAATCATTGCGCCGGCGAGTGGTGAAGGTCCTTTCTTTATACCAAATAGATACTTTGGTCGATTTGATCAACTTGGTATCGCTTCGTTCCGGGTATTCCATTGGCGGTTTCGATGCCGATAAGATTCAGGGCAGTTTGCAACTGGGAGTCGGACGTGAAGGCGAATTGTATCATGGTATTGGACGAGGGGTTCTGAATATAGCCGGTCTTCCGGTTTATCGGGATTCGCTGGGAGGTATAGGAACACCGACCAGTGATGAGGAACGCACTAAAATAGGTTTGGAAACAACTTCGCTGCTGATGATCATAAATGCTTATTCAGGTGAATCCGGATTGAAGGACGCCGGAGCGTATGCGATAACTCTTTTAAAACAATATGTTTCAGCTTCGGAGTGTGAATTGGAACTAATTACGGCAAAGAATCGGGAAAAATACGCTATTTGATACAAAAAATAAGTTTTTTTGCATGTTAGATAGCGAAATTTTATGGGCTATCTTTTTGTATTAGCAATTAAATCTATAAATTTGCCACAGCTAAATGTAAAAAAACTGAAAATGATTGAAAAGATTGGGACAAATGCTGGTGTCGTTTGGAACGCCTTGCATGATGGTGGCAAAATGACACTTAAAGCGCTTAAGAAAGCAACTAAGATCAAAGCTGAAAAAGATATGTATGCAGCTTTGGGCTGGTTGGCTAAAGAAGGCAAGATTGCTTTTGAAGAAGCAGATGGTGAAACGTTTGTATCTTTGGTCTAACGGCTGAAGATAATGTATGGTTTGCGCAGATGAAATGAAACTCATCTTTGTATAGATAAGGTATTTATATTCAAGAATAAAGAAAATCTGTACAGATGTTGAGATTTCATCTGCGCTTTTTTTATCTTCTTCCCGGATAGAAGTTTTCAACGGATTTGTTGGAGATTTGGATTCTAAATTCTATTTTTGTATAAGATTTTGTACCGACATGACCGAAGAAGGGGAAAAACTATTGGCTGTTTTTGAGGTGCGGGTCCGCGATTTGATAGAATTATGTGAAGAGCGGAAACGAAAAATTCTTGAACTTGAGTCCCTTTTGACAAAGAAAGACGAAGCACTTCAGCAGGCATTAGGACAGATTCGGGAATTGACTACAAAATGCGACAATTTGCTAACGGCGCGGGTCGTTTCGGTAAGTGAAAATGACGTGAAGAATGCTAAAATGCGGTTGTCGAAGTTGGTGCGGGAAGTAGATAAGTGCATTGCACTATTAAAATAAGTGATAGTACGATGGACGACAAGTTTCTTATACATATAGAAATAGCCGGTAGGCGTTATCCGCTGACTATCTTGCGCTCTGATGAGGAACGGGCGCGTAAGGCAGCAGCACAGATAAACAGCAAGATGTTTCAATATAGGCATGAACTTTTTGAGAATGACTCCTCGGTTGATACGATGGATTTACTTGCTATGACGGCTTTTCAGTTATCATTCCGGAATTTGCAATTGGAGGAAACAAATGAAGTAACTCCTTTTGTGGAAAAAATAGAGCAGCTCAAGAATGAGTTGGAAGACTATCTGAAAGGCTGATTTTTATATTAACGTAAGAGATTTTTCCGCACTGCTTAGCATGGCGTTTATTCGCATGCAAAGGAGTGCTTTTTTTGTATCTATAAGAATATAAACGAATTAAAATTATTAATTAAATGGTATTGTACATAATCATATCCGTAGGAGCTTTCTTGGTTGGAGGGTTGCTGACGTGGTTTGTTTTGCGTTTTTTGATGAAATCGCGCTACGAATCGGTACTCCGCGAAGCTGAAAAAGAAGCGGAGGTTATTAAGAAAAACAAGTTGCTGGAGGTGAAAGAGAAGTTTCTTCATCTGAAATCGGATTTGGAAAAGCAGGTTGCGCAGCGCAATGCGAAAATCCAGTCGGTAGAAACGAAGTTGAAACAACGCGAGATTTCACTCAATCAGCGTCAGGATGAATTGCAACGCAAACATTCGGAAGTTGAGGCCGTCAAGGAAAATCTGGCCTCTCAACTGGATTTAGTTGAAAAGAAAAAAGAAGAGCTGGATGTTTTGCACCAGCGCGAGGTAGAACATTTGGAAACCCTTTCCGGTTTGTCGGCCGAAGAGGCCAAAGAACGGCTGATCGAGTCTTTGCAGGATGAGGCTAAAGCCCAGGCAGCTTCTTATATCAACGAGATCATGGAAGATGCCAAGATGACGGCCAACAAGGAAGCGAAGAAAATCGTTATCCAGTCCATTCAGCGGGTAGCTACGGAAACCGCTATTGAAAATTCCATTACGGTCTTCCATATTGATTCGGATGAGATCAAGGGGCGCATTATCGGACGTGAAGGGCGCAATATCCGTGCTCTTGAAGCGGCTACGGGTATTGAGATCGTGGTCGATGATACTCCTGAAGCCATTGTGCTTTCCGGTTTTGACCCTGTCCGTCGCGAAATAGCCCGTCTGGCTTTGCACCAGTTGGTTCAGGACGGACGTATTCACCCGGCTCGTATTGAAGAGGTGGTGAACAAGGTTCGCAAACAGGTGGAAGAAGAAATTATTGAAACCGGTAAACGTACGGCCATCGATTTGGGTATCCACGGGTTGCATCCGGAGTTGATACGCCTGATCGGTAAAATGAAATATCGTTCTTCCTACGGACAGAATTTGCTTCAGCATGCGCGTGAGACTGCAAATCTGTGTGCGGTCATGGCTTCTGAACTGGGACTGAATCCGAAAAAGGCCAAACGGGCCGGTTTGCTTCATGATATCGGTAAAGTGCCTGATGATGAACCCGAATTGCCTCACGCTATTCTGGGTATGAAGCTCTGTGAGAAATACAAGGAAAAGCCGGATATCTGCAATGCCGTAGGAGCCCATCACGATGAAGTGGAAATGCAATCTCTCCTGGCTCCGATCGTTCAGGTCTGCGATGCCATTTCCGGAGCCCGTCCGGGTGCCCGCCGTGAAATCGTAGAGGCTTACATCAAACGTTTGAATGATTTGGAACAATTGGCCTTGTCTTATCCGGGCGTAGTGAAGACCTACGCGATCCAAGCCGGTCGAGAACTGCGTGTCATTGTGGGTGCAGACAAGATTAGCGATAAGGATACGGAAAGTTTGTCAACCGAAATTGCCAAGCGCATTCAAGATGAAATGACTTATCCGGGTCAAGTAAAAATCACGGTTATCCGCGAGACCCGTGCCGTAAGTTATGCGAAATGATCTTTTCATGATAATGTAGAAAGTCGCCCGATGTGAGTCGGGCGACTTTTTTGTAATCGTACAACCGTACCTTCGGTTGTTTCCTCATATCTTAGTTTCGGTATGTTGGTTTAACCCGTCTCGTATGGAAGCTGTTTTAAGCGCATACGTAATAAATTTCTTCGGCATCCCGGTTCTGCTTGATGCGGTTATCGCGTAACAGATTCGCAAGAGCCAAGCATAAATCCGTATTGCTTAGATTGCAACTTTTTTGGAGTTCGTTAAAGGTACAGCGTGTTGAACGACATAGCAGTTCGTACACCAGGGTACTGTTCTGCTTGATAAAATCAAAATTGAAAGTCATAATAAAACTGTTTAGTGCTTTGTAATAAGAAAACGGTTTTGGATGGCTAAATGTTTTATCCTAATAGTTTAAAAAGTGTTCTGCTTAATATTTTTAAGAAGACATGAGTTATTCGGGCACTTTTTTTTGTTTCTGTTGCGTTCTTTCATGATTCTTGAGAAAAGGAAACTTTAAGGGTACTATAGAATATTTTTTGGGAATATTTTGGTGTATTTTTTGAGAAGTATTTTGTTATTTCGCGGTGGAAACACAACATTGTAATTTGAGGTAGGAATTAGGAATATGGAACAGACGATGAAGAGAGGGACGTTGGAAGATATTGCTTTGGCCAAGGCGGCCGTTTATTGCGATGATCGTTTGGCTTTGATAGAAGATTATCAATCGTTGGAAACGACCGGAGTTGTCAAGACCGATATTTTTATCATGGCGCTCTGCGTGGAAGGGCAATCTTCCGTTTCGATTGATGGCGTATCGCACATGGTTTGCGCGAACGACCTGCTGGTTTGCCGCCCGAATATCCTGATTGAAAAGGACGGCGTAGAGGGAAAATCGCAGTTCCGGAGCATCGTCCTCTCGAAAGAATGCATCCATCATTTGGTCATGATGGGAAACAACAACTGGGATATTTTCCGTTTTCTCCATAAATCGCCTGTCTTGCATTTGGATGCGGATGAAGTGAGCCTGTTTTGCCACTATTACGACCTGATTCGCGCGAAGGCAGTCGGTCCGCATTACGGACATTTCCGGGAAGTGACCGACGCCCTGTTGTTCGCCTTCTTTTGCGAGTTTCTGGACATGGTGAAGCGTTTCGCCCCGCTCAATCCGCCTTCCTACTCGTCGGGGGAAAACCTGTTCAAGAATTTCATAGACAACTTGCAGTCATCTTACCCGAAAGAACGTGCGGTGAAGGTTTATGCCGACCATTTGCATGTGACGCCCAAATATCTCTCGGCCGTCTGCAAGGAATTTTGCGGGAAACCGGCCTCCGACCTGATCAACCAGTATGTCGTGAGGGACATCGAATATATGTTGAAGCGGAGCGACAAAAGCATCAAGGAGGTTTCTTGCGAATTGAAGTTTCCCAACCTCTCGTTTTTCGGGAAATATGTGAAGAAGCATACGGGGATGTCGCCGAAGCAATATCGCAAACAATTAAGGATGAAAAAAACAGAAGATATAGTAATCGATAAATAAAAACGCAATGGTAATAGAAATTCGTTATTTGGAAGTGTCTGCCGCAGGCCTTACCGCAGCCGATGCGCTTCTTCGCGAAGCTGCTTTGCAAGCTGCCGGACGGGCGTATGCTCCGTATTCGGGTTTCCAGGTGGGAGCGGCAGCGTTGCTTGAAAATGGTGAAGTGGTAACAGGGTGCAATCAGGAAAATGCCGCATCTCCGTCGGGTCTTTGCGCCGAGCGCGTGGCGTTGTCGTATGCAGGGGCCCGTTATCCGGGCGTTCCCGTGTCGGCTTTGGCAATTATTGCCATGTCGGGGGGCGATGTCCGGCCGCATATTGCCCCGTGCGGAGCGTGTTGCCAGGTGATGCTGGAGATGGAGCAGCGCGGCGGCAAGCCGATGCGCATCCTGCTGTGCGGGAAGGATACGGTCCGCATTTTGCCCTCCGTTTCCGCCCTTCTTCCTTTCTCCTTTACTGAAAATGACATGGAATTATAGATTTTCGGGCAAAATCAGTTTCTGACTTGCCGTCCGGCTGCCAGTCAGGATTAAGAAAACGGCTTTCTCCCAGGAGAGGGCCGTTTTTTTGTGCATTGATGTTGCCTTGCTGACAGATACGGCGTATTTAGCAGTATTTCCTTTGGAATAATCCTAAATACGGCGTATTTGGCATTATTTCCTTTGGAATATTCGTAAATACGCCGTATTTAGCACCATTCCTTTCAGAATGTTAATAGATACGCCGTATTTAGCATCATTCCCTTCGGAATGTTAATAGATACGGCGTATTTAGCATTATTTCCTTTGGAATGGTTCTAAATACAGCGTATTTAGCATTATTTCCTTGGGAATAGTCCTAAATACGGCGTATTTGACAATATTCCTTTGGGAATAATCCTTTTTTGCGGACAAAAAAAGGTTGTCCCAAGAAAAATATGGAACAACCTTTTGTAAAAGAATGATTCAGATGAATCAGATGCCTAAGGAAGCTTTGATGGCTTCAATCTTTTTGTTTGCAGCCTCTTCGGCAGCCGGAATCTCATCCGCGCTCTTGATGGAGGTATGAACCTCGCAGTAGAACTTGATTTTCGGTTCCGTGCCTGAAGGACGGATGGAAATCTTCGTCTTGTCTTCCGTGAAATACTGGATGACGTTGGATGTTGTCGGCATGTCGATTGTAATGATTTCATTTTCCAGGTAATCCTTGCATTTCAGGGTCGCGTAGTCGTACATGTACGTGACTTTTGAGCCTGCGATTTCCGTCAGCGGGTTTTCCCGGTAATTTTTCATCATGGCCTCGATTTCTTCGGCTCCGCTCTTGCCTTTTTTGACGAGTGAGATACCTTTTTCTTTGGAGAAACCGTATTCTACATAGATTTTCTGGAGCAATTCGTAGAGGCTGATGCCCTGGTCTTTTGCCCAGGCAGCGATTTCGGCCAACATGGCGCAGGCGGAAACGGCATCTTTGTCGCGGACGAAGTCTTCGCACAGGAATCCGTAGCTTTCTTCACCGCCGCCAATGTAGAGCTTCTTGCCTTCGTTTTCGCGCATGACGTTGGCAATCCATTTGAAGCCGGTGTAAACATCATAGATTTCAACGCCGTTGCGTTCAGCGATGGTGCGGAGGGTTTCCGTAGTTACAATCGTCTTTACAATATATTCTTTGCCATCCAGTTTACCCAATTCTTTCCAGCGGGTAATCAAGTAATAGGTAAAGAGGAGTGCATTTTGGTTTCCGTTGAGCAAGACCCATTCTCCTTTGTCGTTTTTGACGGCGCAGCCCATGCGGTCGCCATCCGGGTCGGACGCCATGACCAGTTCGGCGTCTGTTTCCTTTGCTTTTTCAACGGCCATCGACAGCGCAGCCGGTTCTTCCGGGTTCGGGGAAACGACGGTGGGGAAATCGCCGCTGACTACGTCCTGTTCCGGAACGTGGATGATATTTGTGAAGCCGAATGCTGCCAAAGCTCTCGGAACCAGCTTCACGCCCGTGCCGTGGATAGGGGTGTAAACAATTTTCATGTCGTGATGGCGGGCGATGGCTTCCGGAGAGAGGGAAATCTTGGTCAAGTCGTCGATATATTGTTTGTCGATTTCCTCGCCGATGGTTTCAATCAATGCCGGGTTGCCCTGGAACTTGACGTCTGAGGCGGAACGGATTTTGTTGACTTCGGCGATGGTGTTTTTGTCGTGCGGGGCAATCATCTGGGCTCCGTCGCTCCAGTAGGCCTTGTAACCGTTGTATTCTTTCGGGTTGTGCGAAGCCGTCAGAATGATACCGCTCTGGCAACCTAATTTGCGGATGGCGTAGGACATTTCGGGAGTCGGACGCAAACTTTCGAAGATATATACCTTGATTCCGTTTGCCGAGAAGATGTCTGCTGATACTTCAGCGAATTTGCGGCTGTTGTTACGGCAATCATGACCGATAACCACTTTGATTTGTTCCAGATTGTCGAATTCTTTTTTCAGATAGTTCGACAACCCTTGCGTAGCCGCTCCGACGGTGTAAATGTTCATGCGATTCGAACCGACGCCCATAATGCCACGCAAACCACCTGTTCCGAATTCCAAATCTTTATAGAAGGATTCGATAAGTTCTGTCGGGTCTTCATTGTTGAGGAGTTCTTGAACTTTTGCACGGGTTTCTGCATCATAACTGTCGCTCAGCCACCCTTGTGCCTTACTTCTCACCATTGCTAATAATTCGTTGTTTTCCATGTCTTTTTATTTTGTGTTTTATGTTAATGAATAATCGATATTAACGAAACAAATATACGAAATTCCTGTATAATCCTTGGTTTTATTTCTTTTTTTTCTTGGCGGAAGCCGATTTTGCCGGTTTCCCTCCATAATTGAAGGTAGAAGTATAGGTAGATTGGTTTCCGCACGCGTCGGTTGCCGTAATCTTTAGCGTATGTTTTCCGGGGGCAAGACGTTGGGCGTCGAACTGATAAGAGAGGACGGAACGGCTATTCATTTCGAACAGGGCGAATTTCCCGTCTATTTCTCCCCGGTAACTTTCTATGCCACTCAGGTTATCTGAAAGGCGGAGGGTGATACGCTTCCTGGAGGACCAGTTCTCCCGTTGGAGGGGAGTGATGGTTGGCCGAATGGTATCTTGCCGGACAGTAAAGGCGCCCAGTTCCCGGATTTCTCCGTTAACCCATCCGTTGCGGTAAGTCCCGCCAATCCAATTGGCCTTTCCTTTTTGCCATTGGATAATGCCGTATTGTCTTTTGTTTGTAAGCGTATCCAGTTGCGGATTAATGCGGATGGAAAGCTGCGCTTTGTTATGAAGCGGGACTGGCTCGTCATTAAGATAGTGTGTCGGAGCCAGCAGGGTAGAATCCTCCCGGACCGAATAGGTCATGTAAAAGTTCCGGTACAGGTTACCTTTGGGGATTTTCATCCGTATGCCTTTCGCGCCGAAGCGGTTTTCCCGACTCCAGAACATCAGTTCTTTGCCTTGGGTGTCAACGGCCGGAATATCCTGGGGTTTCCCTTGAACAGGAATGGTCAGTGTTGTGGTGTTGCCGAACGCATCCGTTAGCGTATAGGTGAATTTGTAGAGACGTTCTTCATGGATATTTACTATCCCTCGATTCTTGGCCGACAGAAAACGGAGGTGATTGCCCGGCTCGATGAAGCTTTTTATGTAGAAAGAGCGTTTGTTCTTCCATAAAGCGTAGTCGGTCAGACTGTTTAGAAAGCGCGTCTCACTAAAGGCAAAACGGTTGAGGTCGCTATGGAAAATCTCTTTCCCGTCAACGGCAAGCGAGAGCAACCGCACTCCGTAAATATTGCTGGTCCCATCCATGTAGTCGTAGCATTTGATGGCAAAACCAATTTCACCCCAAGCTTGAATGGTCGAGGCCGTTTTCTTGCCATCCTTTTGAGTAATCAGTTTGATCTCCTGTTTTTGGGATGATCCGTTTACTACTCCAGCACCTTCCTGGGGATAGACCATTACTCCCAAGATACGCGGAGCTGTTTTGTCTTTTATAGCCTCCTGGAAATAGGGAAGGGGGTCGAGGATATCTTCAGTTTGGGTATCTCGTACTTCAAAATGCAAATGAGGGCCGCCGGAACTTCCGGTATTTCCGCTATGAGCAATGATTTCGCCCTGTTTTACTGGAAACATTTCCGGCGAAGGAAAAAGATTGAGGGCGAATTTCTCTTGAGCGTATTGTTGTTCTTTGACATAAGCCGTTATCTGGGGCGCGAAGCGTTGCAGGTGGGCATAGACCGTAGTCGTTCCGTCGGGATGGGTGATGTAAAGGCAATTTCCATATCCCCAAGGGCTGACTGAAATACGCGAAACATAACCGTCTTGCACCACGTGGATCGGTTTTCCTTCACTTCCTTGTGTCTTGAAATCTATTCCGGAATGGAAATGGTTGGGACGCAGCTCCCCGAAATTCCCGCTCAGCAGGATGGGAAAATCGAATGGATTAGGAAATTCCGTCGGAGCGGCGATATGTTGGTTCCGCACGTCTTGCGGCTCGTTTTGGCTGTAAATGCCCATGGAAAGAGCAAGAAGAACGGCGGTTAATTTAAGTCTTGTCTTATACATTATAATTATCCTATTCTTTTTGTAAGAGACAAAGGTACAAATCTGTTGAGAAAAATAGGTGCGCTAAAGGAAAATCTTATTATTTCAGAGGAGAATGTGCGCTAAATCTTATATATTTGCAATCAGACTTTTAAATATCATCGCATGAAAACATTTTTTCGATTGTTTTTCTGGGTCGTGGTTTTGGTATGGAGCGGAAGTACTTATGCCGAAAGTCACCGGAGACTCTCTTCTTACCATAAATATATCAAGACATATAAAGATTTGGCCATAGACCAGATGCATCGCTACAAAATACCGGCCAGTATTACTTTAGCCCAAGGATTGCTTGAATCGGGAGCAGGGTTGAGCGAATTGGCCCGCAAGTCGAATAACCATTTTGGCATCAAATGCCATAGCGACTGGAAAGGGAAAAAAGTCTATGCCGATGATGATCGGCGCAACGAATGTTTCCGCAAATACAAGAATGTAGCTGATTCTTATGAAGATCATTCGAAATTCCTTCTCCGTCCCCGCTATTCCAGCCTCTTTCGTCTGAATATTCGAAACTATAAAAAATGGGCCAAAGGCTTGCAGAAATGCGGCTATGCAACGGACCGTTCGTATGCGAACAAACTAATTAAACTGATTGAGGACTATGAGTTGTATGAATATGATGCCGTAAAGAAAGGGCGTCGCGAACGTGAGAAGGAAGCCGAAGTCCTTCCTGTGCTGAAACGGGAGATATTCCGGGCTAACGGCTTGCTTTATGTTCATGCGAACGACGATGATACGTTTGAGAAAATAGCTCATGATACAGGATTTAAGGCGAAGCATCTGCGTAAATATAACGAGGTACCTGACGATTTCCCGCTTCAGGACGGCGATATCGTTTATCTGGAAAAAAAGAAGAAGAAAGCCGATAAACCCAATTATGATCATGTGGTAGAAGTGGGCGAATCGATGTATAGCATTTCCCAGCAGTACGGAATCCAAGTGAAAAGTTTGTATAAGTTGAACAAAAAGGATGAAGATTATGTTCCCGAAGAAGGTGATGTGCTGAGGTTGAGATGAAACTTTGCTAAACTTGTAGAAATATAATATCTTTGCAGCCAAATATTAATAAAAATGAGAGATCAACGTTATAACCTGCGCGGAGTTTCCGCATCGAAGGAAGATGTTCACAATGCAATCAAGAACATCGACAAGGGAATCTTCCCGAAAGCTTTTTGCAAAATCATTCCGGATATTCTGGGCGGAGACCCTGAGTATTGCAATATTATGCATGCCGATGGGGCCGGAACGAAATCGTCTCTTGCCTATCTGTACTGGAAAGAAACGGGCGACCTCTCGGTGTGGAAAGGAATTGCCCAAGATGCGTTGATTATGAATATCGATGACTTGCTTTGTGTCGGAGCAGTCGATAATATATTGGTTTCTTCTACCATCGGACGCAACAAGTTGCTGGTGCCGGGCGAAGTCATTTCAGCAATCATCAACGGAACAGACGAATTGTTGGCTGAATTGCGCGAGATGGGCGTAGGCGTGTATGCTACAGGTGGAGAAACCGCCGATGTGGGCGATTTGGTACGTACCATTATCGTAGATTCTACCGTAACCTGCCGTATGAAACGCGCCGATGTGATAGATAATGCCAATATCCGCCCGGGCGACGTTATCGTGGGGCTGGCTTCATACGGACAAGCTATATACGAGAAGGAATACAATGGCGGCATGGGAAGCAACGGGCTGACCAGTGCCCGTCATGATGTTTTTGCCAAATATCTGGCAGAGAAATATCCGGAAAGTTACGACCATGCAGTTCCCGAAGAATTGGTGTATAGCGGTCATTTGAAACTGACCGACGCGGTGGATGGCTCCCCTGTTAATGCCGGTAAACTGGTGCTTTCGCCTACACGAACCTATGCGCCGGTAGTCAAGAAACTGCTTGATGCTCTCCGTAAACAAATTCACGGTATGGTGCATTGCTCGGGCGGCGCACAAACCAAGGTGCTTCATTTCGTAGGTGACAATTGCCGTGTTATCAAAGATAATCTCTTCCCGGTTCCTCCTTTGTTCCGTACCATCAAGGAACAGAGTAACACGGATTGGGCCGAGATGTATAAGGTATTCAATATGGGGCACCGTCTGGAAGTATATCTCTCGCCGGAATACGCCGAAGAAGTCATCGCCATTTCGAAATCGTTCAACATCGATGCGCAGATCATCGGTCGCATCGAGGAAAGCGATAAGCGGGAACTGATTATCCGCTCGGAATTTGGAGAATTCAAGTATGAATAAAGAAGAAACAGAAAAAGAGTGTGGTACTTCATAGATATGGTGGAAACACCGTAAACGAAAAAAACGTACTAAAAATAAGTCAAACACAGAAAGATGTCAGACAACCATACACTTTTAGAAAAGCTTGACGGGTTGGTATCCCGGTTTGAAGAAGTTTCGACCTTGATTACCGACCCTTCCGTCATTGCTGACCAAAAACGTTACGTGAAGCTTACCAAAGAATACAAAGAGCTGAACGATATCATGAAGGCACGCAAGGAATACCTTCAAAGTCTTGCTGGGCTGGAAGAGGCTCGCCAGATGATGGGGGAAAGCGATCCCGAGATGAAGGAAATGGCACGCGAAGAGGCGGCTGCTTGTGAAGCTCGGATTCCTGAACTGGAAGAACAGATTAAGCTTTTGCTCGTGCCTGCTGATCCGCAAGATGACCGGAATGCTATCCTTGAAATACGAGGAGGAACGGGGGGCGATGAAGCGGCTATTTTTGCCGGCGACCTTTTCCGCATGTATTCCAAATATTGCGAGTCGAAAGGTTGGCGACTGGAAGTTTCAAGTTTTACCGAGGGGGCTGCCGGAGGATATAAGGAAATCATCTGTTCAGTAAGCGGCGAAAAGGTTTATGGTACGTTAAAATATGAATCGGGAGTCCATCGTGTACAGCGTGTGCCGGCAACGGAAACCCAAGGGCGTGTACATACTTCGGCTGCTTCCGTGGCGGTATTGCCTGAGGCGGAACCTTTTGATGTGGAAATCAACGAAGGAGAAATCAAATGGGATACATTCCGAAGTGGTGGTGCGGGTGGACAGAACGTCAATAAAGTAGAATCGGGAGTCCGTTTGCGTTATAACTGGAAGAACCCGAATACCGGAGAAGTGGAAGAAATCTTGATAGAATGTACGGAAACGCGCGATCAGCCGAAGAATAAGGAACGTGCCCTTTCGCGGCTTCGTACCTTTATTTATGATAAAGAACATCAGAAATATATCGATGATATAGCCAGCAAGCGCAAAACGATGGTCAGCACAGGTGACCGTTCGGCCAAAATCCGGACGTACAACTATCCGCAAGGACGCATTACCGATCACCGCATCAACTATACCATCTATAATTTGGCGGCATTCATGGATGGAGACATCCAGGATTGCATAGACCATCTGATTGTAGCTGAGAATGCAGAAAGACTGAAAGAGTCGGAATTATAAACCTCTTAAAAGAAAAGACAACAATGAACAAAAATCAATTATTCGAGAATATACGGAGGAAGCAATCCTTTCTCTGCGTAGGTCTGGATACAGACATTAAGAAGATTCCTCAACATCTTCTTTCCGAAAAGGAACCCGTTTTCGCTTTCAATAAAGCAATTATAGATGCTACCGCTCCGTTTTGCGTAGCTTATAAGCCGAATATGGCATTTTATGAAAGCTTGGGTGTGGAAGGCATTCAGGCTTTTGAAAAGACCGTAAAATATCTTCGGACTCATTATCCCGACCAATTTATCATAGCTGATGCCAAGCGTGGCGACATCGGGAATACGTCGGAAATGTATGCCCGTTCGTTTTTCGACCACATCAAGGTCGATGCGGTTACGGTTGCTCCTTACATGGGTGAAGATAGTGTAAAGCCGTTCCTGCTTTATCCGGAAGCCTGGGTGATTCTTCTGGCACTGACTTCCAATAAAGGATCACATGATTTCCAGCTTCTGGAAGATGCACAGGGTGAACGCCTCTTCGAGAAAGTATTAAAGAAGTCGCAGGAATGGGCTACCGATGAGCAGATGATGTATGTGGTTGGAGCTACGCAAGGAAGTATGTTCCTCGACATCCGTCGCCTTGCTCCGCATCATTTCCTGCTGGTTCCGGGTGTAGGTGCGCAGGGGGGAAGCTTGGCTGAAGTAGCCAAGTATGGCATGAACGAGCAGTGCGGTCTTTTGGTCAACTCTTCGCGTGCCATTATCTATGCGGATAAAGGAGTTGATTTTGCCGCTGCTGCCGGAGAAGCTGCCCGGACAGTGCAGGTTGAAATGGCAGGCTATTTGAGAGAGAAAGGATTGATTTAAGGAATCGGGATAGATAAAGAACTAATTTTCATTTGTAAATTTGTATAGTAATGGAGTTTTCAGCTCAACAAATTGCTGCCATTTTGAAGGGAACCGTTGTAGGTGACCCGGAAGTGAAAGTAGGCAACTTTTCAAAGATAGAAGAGGGAAAACCTGGAACGCTGACGTTCCTCGCCAACCCGAAGTATGAACATTATATCTACAACACGAAGGCTAGTATTGTTTTGGTGAACAACGACTTTACTCCCTCGGAGCCGCTCAGTGCCACATTGGTGAAAGTCGAAAATGCATACGCGGCTTTAGCCATACTGCTCGATCTTGCCGAGCAATCGAAAAAGAAGAGAGAAGGTATCGCATCGACTGCTTATATCAGTTCTTCGGCATCGGTAGGTGAGAGTTGCTACGTTGGAATGTTCGCCTATATTGGCGATAAAACAAAGATAGGTCGTAATTGTCGCATTTATCCTCATGCTTATGTGGGAGACCATGTGACAATTGGTGACAACACGATTATTTATCCTCATGCCACGGTCTATGCCGGCTGTGTCATTGGAAATAATTGTATCCTGCATGCCGGCTCGGTAATCGGTGCCGACGGTTTCGGGTTTGCTCCCGAAGGTGAGAATTACAAGAAGATACCTCAGATAGGTAACGTCATCCTGGAAGACAATGTGGAGGTGGGTGCCAATACGACAATCGACCGGGCTGTAATGGATTCGACTATTATTCGCCGGGGTGTCAAGTTGGACAATCTGGTGCAGATTGCCCACAATGTGGAAGTCGGTGAAAACACGGTAATGGCTGCTCAGGTAGGGATTGCCGGTTCGGTGAAAATCGGAAAGCACTGTATGTTTGGCGGGCAGGTCGGTCTGGCCGGACATATCAAGATTGCCGACCACGTCAACTTCGGGGCGCAGTCGGGTGTCATCAGCGATGTCAAGGAGCCGACAACCTTGTTGGGTGCTCCGGCTATTCCGGCACGCAACTTCATGCGTTCGAGCGCCATCTTCAACCGTCTTCCGGAAATGTACCGTACCCTGGGGCAGTTGCAACGCGAGCTGGAAGAACTGAAAAGAGAACTTAATAAATAAACATCATAGACTTATGCAGAAACAGAATACACTTGCGGCAAGCTTTACCTTGGAGGGAAAAGGCTTACACACGGGGCTGGACATTCAGATTACCTTCTGTCCCGCGCCGGTAAACCACGGGTATAAAATTAAGCGAATCGATCTGGAAGGGCAACCTGTTATTGATGCACTCGCTGATAATGTGGAGACTACCCAGCGCGGTACGGTCATCGCGAAAAACGACGTACGGGTAGGTACCGTTGAACATGCCATGGCCGCTCTTTATGCTATGGGGGTCGATAACTGCCTGATTGAGGTGAATGCTCCGGAATTCCCTATTCTCGACGGAAGCGCACGCTACTATGTCGAGAACATCGAGCGTGTGGGCCTGGTAGAGCAAGATGCTTATAAAGACTATTATATTGTGAAGCATAAGATTGAAGTCCACGACGAGTCGGGCGCTTCCCTGGTGATTCTCCCCGACGACGGCTTCAGCATTGATGTCCTTATTTCTTACGATTCTCCGGTCCTCTCCAACCAGTATGCGTCGTTGAATAACCTGAGCGACTTCGCCACGGAAATCGCTGCTTCGCGTACCTTCGTGTTTGTCCGCGAGGTGGAAGCTCTGCTTCAGCATAACCTGATCAAAGGGGGCGACCTCGACAATGCCATTGTCATCTACGACCAGAAGATTTCGCAGGAATCGCTCGACAAACTGGCCGACATGATGGGCTTACCCCACAAGAGCGTACAGGATTTGGGCTATATCAACAACAAACCGTTGGCTTTCGACAACGAACCGGCTCGCCACAAGCTGCTCGACGTGATTGGCGACATCTCCCTGATAGGCCGTCCTATCAAGGGCCGCATCATCGCCACCCATCCGGGGCACAGCATCAACAATAAGCTGGCACGCCTGATCCGCAAGGACATCCGCCTGAACGACGTGCAGGCTCCGGTTTACGACCCGAACAAGGCGCCTCTCATGGACATCAACCGCATCCGCGAGCTTTTGCCTCACCGCTATCCTTTCCTGTTGGTCGATAAGATTATCGAACTGGGCAAGACGCATATCGTAGGGGTGAAAAACATTACTGTCAATGAACCTTTCTTCCAGGGCCATTTCCCGCAGGAACCTGTTATGCCGGGTGTATTGCAGATTGAGGCTATGGCGCAGACCGGCGGACTGCTGGTGCTCAACACCGTAGAAGAGCCGGAACGTTATTCCACCTACTTCATGAAGATCGACGGCGTGAAATTCCGCCAGAAAGTTGTGCCGGGCGATACGCTGATTTTGCGGCTCGAACTGCTGGCTCCGATCCGCCGGGGCATTTCTACCATGAAGGGATATGTCTTCGTAGGGGATAAGCTGGTCAGCGAAGCGGAGTTTATGGCGCAGATTATCAAGAATAAATAAAATACAGACACATGAATATATCTCCATTAGCAGTTGTCCATCCCGGTGCGAAGCTGGGCGCGAACGTGACGGTCGATCCGTTCGCCGTGATCGAAGAGCATGTCGTGATTGGTGACAACTGCCATATTTTCCCGCATGCCGTTATCCTCGACGGAGCGCGTATCGGCAATAATTGCCGGATATTCCCCGGCGCTGTGATTGCAGGTATCCCCCAGGACCTGAAGTTCCGCGGCGAAATCACGACGGCCGAGATTGGCGACAACACCACCATCCGCGAGTGTGCTACGGTCAATCGCGGCACGGCCTCGAAAGGGCGTACCATCGTGGGCAACAATTGTTTGATTATGGCTTATTCGCACATCGCCCACGATTGTGTGGTGCATGACAATGTTATCATCGGCAACGCCTCGCAGATAGCCGGGGAGGTGGAAATCGACGACTATGCCATCGTGAGCGGCGGCACGCTGATCCACCAGTTTACTCGCATCTCGAAGCATGTGATGATCCAGGGCGGTTCGCGTATCGGCAAGGACATCCCGCCTTACACGCTGGTGGGCCGCGACCCGATTACCTATTGCGGCATCAACATCGTCGGCCTGCGTCGCCGGGGCTTTACCAACCAGCAAGTATATCTGATTCAGGATATTTACCGCACCATCTACACGCGCGGCCTGAACAATTCGGATGCCTTGCGGGCTATCGAGACGGAATACGAGCCCAGCGTAGAGCGCGACCTGATTCTGAATTTCATCAAAACGTCGAAACGGGGCATCGTCCGCGGCTCTATCGACGAACTTTAAGAAGTTATCTTTTCTGTAAAAGCCAACCGGTTCAGTATGAATCGGTTGGCTTTTTTTATTTGTTCTTCCGCATCATTGATGCGCTTGGAATGAAAGTGGAAATAGTCAAACCTGTGTTATGAGCTACTTGATATTATGCAACTAAAGGAAATCGGTAAAGATATCTATGATTTGGATGCATGGCTGGATGAGGGACTTGGTGCGGAAGGTACTCCCGAACGTGAAAAGAACCGTGAAAAGGCATGGGAAGAGTATAATGCCCAAATCTTGTTGGATGCCTGATGAAGCAACTTCCCTCTTGTAGTACCTGATTTAGTCCTCGAATAAAAAAGTCCACTGATTTTCAGTGGACTTTGTGGAGCTGGAGAGATTCGAACTCTCGTCCAAACGAGGAACTAATCTGCTTTCTACATGTTTATCTTCGCCTTCATTGTCGGGTGCAAGCAAGACCGAAGCCACCCACTTACACCTTAGCCTTTAAGATTTCGCCCGCCGCCCAAGGCCAGCGTCAGGCTATCTCCGATATTTCTGCACCACCTGTTCGGAACGCTTCGGAGCAACAGCATCCGGGTGATGTCCCGTCCCCGCAACTTTTGCAGGGATTAAGCTCTAATCTACTGTTCTTCGATTAAGCAGCGAGAGCATAGTTTTCTTCGCCAGTTAATTTTTTGCCGTCTGAGATTTAAGTGCAAGCCAGCCACGCACTACATGCTTACAAACCACTTCTACCCGCTGTCAAAACCGGTCAGCCCCAAGGTTTTGTAAGTTATTTGTTTTTTCTCACTATTCTTGGCGACAAAAGTAAGAATAAATTCCAGAATATCCAAAAAGAAAGTTTGTCAACAATCAACAATCTTCTTCCAATTTTATTACAGGAAAATTTGGAGATGATAAAGACCACATGCCCCCCTTGCACTTCAGTACACCTCATGTAAACCTTTTTAGGTGTAACTTTGCAGAAGTGACAACCTTATCGGGGTTTAATTTAAAGAAGGTGTAAACCTATCTATAATTTTAATTATTAACCCGTCAACTAAATTCAGTACACCTCAGTAACCGCCAGTACTATGCCGAAAGTACTGGAGTACTATGCTGAAATTACTCCAGTACTTCCGTGAGAGTACTCGAGTACTCCTACGAGAGTACTGGAGTAATTTGGTAATAGTACTGGAGTGCGATGCAGGAAGTACTGGCTACATTTGAAGAGCTTTTCTTTTTCCTATTGGACAGGACATGGTGTCTTTCAAATTTTAAACCTCTTTACCACATATTATCTATGGCATCAATCACATCTTTCCATCGACCTGTAAACGATTGAAATATTCCACTTCCTCCGCATAATCCACAATTTTCCCATTGACCTGTTCCTGCAAGAACTCGACCAGTACCTTGACAGCCCGGACAAATACGAGGAGCGTCTCTCTCTTTCTGTTTTCGTTCATTCTCTTTTCTAATTTCTTCAGCATGTAACCAGTCTTTGTATTCATTCACAAATTGGATGGCTTGTTCACATCCTTGTGACGCTGATTGGTGAAACCACTTCAAAGCTTCTTCTTGATCTTGAACAATTCCTTTTCCATCCCATAATGAAAGTGCTAAATTATATTGAGCAACTCGATCATTTGCTTCTGCTCCTTTCCGATACCAGATACAGGCTTGCTGATTATTTTTAGCTGTACCCAATCCCTGTTCATACATGTAACCAAGATAATTATACGCATCTGTTTCTCCTTTTGACGCCAATTCTTGAAATAATTGAAATGCACTCTCATAATTCTGTTTTGTACCTTCTCCTGTAAAATAGAAGATTGCTAAATTCATTTTTGCTTCTTTATTTTTCGGTGCAGCGTTTTTATACCATTCAAATGCTTTTTCCTTATTGTTTTCTACTCCTTTCCCATTTGCATAAAGATAGCCTAAAAGGTAAGCCGCATCCGCGCAACCTTGTAAAGCGGATTTTTCTGCATAAATGAATGCATCTTGAAAATTATGGTTCTCAAAATAATAAACCGCCATTTCATGCTGTCCATTAGCGTCATTTAAATCTGCTGATTTTTGAAAATTTTCTATGGCCTTGGATTCAGAAGCCGTGATACCTAATCCATCCTGGTACAAAAGACCTAATTTGTAATAGGCATAACCACTATTTTTATCCGCCGCTTTTTTATAATACTTAAAGGCTTTTGAATATTCCATTTGATCAAATAAGATATTGGCTTTTTTATTGTATTCGGCAGCAGTTGGAGATAAAACAAGAATTCCTACAACTATTGCAATTAATACAGATAATACAGAAATGCCTGCTAAAAATTTCTTTTCCATAATGATTCTATTTGATGTTCTTTTGAAAGCAATTATTAAAGGGATATTAAAGTCATAGAATATCATACTCTATGACTTTAATAATGGATAATTCATGAGTTCAAAATCTTCTTCTTTTGTTCGTCAAATTCTTCTTGGCTCAAAACACCTTGATCTAATAAATTTTTTAATTCAATTAAACGTGATTCAGGTGATTTTGAAAATTCAATACTTTTGGGTGCATCATTTTTGTTCATGATATGCCCAATAATTAATCCAGTAATGGCACCTGGAGCTAACGATAAAAATAATAAACTCTTAATGTCGAACAAAGAGTCTTCTCCTCCTAAGAAAATGCTTGCTGCTAAGAATGCAACAGCCCATCCTCCAAGAGCAAATTTCAATAATCTTTTTCCTGTTTTGTTCATGATATATTTCCTTTTGCCTCCCTCAAGTCTCCGAAACGTTTGGCATTAATTTAAAATTAGACAAAAAGCGTGAGACTTGTTCTGCATTTATTAAACATCTGGTATCGCTATACGCCTTGAGAAGATGAGTTTAGGAATAATGTTCCTGTGCTGTTATAATAAGAGAAGTAATGATATACTATTCCCATACATATACAAATAGAGAATGAGCGTTACATTGTCTCTATCCTTCTTCTAAGGTTGGTGATTTTGATGTTTAAGCTAAAGCAAAAAACGCTTTTCTTATGAAAGTATATAAAAGAGAGAAATAGCAAAGGTGCATAAAGTTCTCAGTCTTATATGATTCTATCAATTTTTATAGTTGGGTAAAACTTTGTTCAGCCGAATATCTTGGAAAAAATCAATTATTTGCCAGAAAATAATACCCAATAGAAAAATATAGATGGGTTCACTTGTACCGAATATGGATATGCCTCTTTCCCAGAACGAATGGCGTGCTATGGATAACTCACCCAATGTGGTACGATACTTTTTTAATCCTGCGCCTGCCAATAATAATATATAGGGTTTTATCACATAGAATTGATAAAACAAATGTAGGATACCAAGCAATAGGTAACTGCCCGAAATAAAGACCAAGCTACTTACTAAAAAGTGAATATAGGCAATTAAAGGATGGCTGAAAATGTATAGCTCTTTTTGATATTTGTCAAAAGTATCTTTCAATAAGCTATCTGAACAGGTTAATCCATATTTTGCGACTATTTGGTATTGCCGGATTATATTACGCCAGAGATTAAGACGTGAAAAACGCGTTCTTTTGGATTCTAAAGAGAATTGTTCAAAGAAATTGTCGGAGTAATCAATCCGATCAAAATGGTCATTCATTTCTTCCTCGAACCAATCCATCAATTGGTTATAAATATCCCATAAAAGCAATCCAAATTCAGGTTGATATTTTTTAGGCTGGTGAAAGTAGGTATGGGCTTTCTTAAAATAAATAGAGGCTGTCAACAGCACATCCAGCACTATGGCAATCCTTGATTTTTCTGTTTCTGCTTCGAGTTTACTACATTCTTTGTCTAATGTTTCTAAAAAAGAAGCATCCGATAATGTTCCTTTTAAATTTTCCAATGTGGAAAGGAACAGTTTGCATAAGCAAGCCAAGCTTTCAGGAATATTTTCCCGTTGAGTAATTAGCTCAATCTGTTGCTGCATTTTTTGTGTGTGCATAATTTCTTTTGTTATTGTTTATGCAGCAAAGGAAAAAGATAGGTCGGACAAAAGAGGTCCGACCTATCCATAGATTTAATTAGCTACTTATTTGTCTCATTCAATTTGTGACGCATATAAATGATTAACATAACACTAGGCATAGTAACTCTATATGCTGGTCCTGTAAGTTCTTTCGCTAAGAATCCTAATGCGATGATGTTAATGATTGGGATTAATCTGACTAAGATTTGCCCTGCGGCAAATCCTCCTAATGCAATACCTATTCTTGGAACAATAGCTTTAGCACAAATAGATATAATTTTGCTAACAAATTGTGGAGACATACTAGCCATGATGATAGCATCTTTTAATGCGTTTTTATTATTGTACTTGGTTGCGTCAATTTGTAAATCGTTGGCAAATTCTAGGATGTCAGAGTATTCCATTTTATCTAACGTATCATCTAAGACACGTTGAACAAAACACATTTCAATCCGTTCAGTGGAAGAACTCTTGTTATAGTTTACTTTGGTTCGATCGCATACATCCATCAATATTTGGCGATAGGGGATGCCATGTCCACGTACAGCATTGGCAACGGTGTCTCCTCCATAAAGTTGAAATTCATGAATAATCTCTGTGGTGATTTTATTCATTTCTTTTGGATAAAACTCCCTATAATCGCGAGTTTTTGACAATTCTTCACTAATCCTAGGTTTGTTGTCCGTGTCATAAACAAGCAAATCAGCCAATGTTTTTAAATCGTCATTTGAACATTTTGAAATAAAATCCAAATCAGGATCTTCTAAATACTTTTTTTGAAACATGATTTTATCGTTTTCTTTATTAAACATTAGAATTTATATCGTCGTTATCTTCTTTTTCCCTGTTTTCGTCTTCTCTTTTTTCATTTAGAATATCTTCTTCTGAAATATTGATTTTTTCTATTTCTTTGATATATTCAGCTGTTGAAGGTATCACTATTGTTTTTCTTTTACTGATGATATTCTCAAAACATAATTTTAATTTCTTATATATATATGATTTCTTTTTTTCTTCTGAATCTCTTGCTCTAATATGTTCAATGAAATTACTATTGATAATATCTCTTCGTTGAATTTCATTCATACATAGATCAAATTCATCTTCATTAATTAGCATATAATCATTACATAATTCTTTAATGACAGTTTGTATCAGATCATACTCTTTTTTTTCTTTTTCTGTTTTGAATATTCGATTAATTATATCAGAAGCTGTCAATGCCGCCAATATACCACCAAGCATGGAAACTATTATCTTCAGTGGTGCTGGGCCTGGTATTTTTGCGCCTAATTTAGATCCGATTAAGAAAGCTCCAAATCCTGAAATCGAACTTGCAATAGAAATAGTCAATTCTTTCCACGATTTCCGATTATTCATGAATGCCCAAAAATCAGGAACCGTATTTACTAATATGAAAGCTACATTTGTTAAAATGTTTGTTCTGAAAAATTTAATCGCAACATTTCTTGCAGCTCCACCGTATATCTGTTTTTGAGCAATAAAAGATGCTGCTTTATGAATAATATCCTTTCCCAAAGGTGTTTGATAAAACTCTATCATTACAGATTTAGAAAATTTTGTAGATAAAGCTGCTAAAGTTCGCCCAAAAGATGTCCGTAGAATTTGGCGAGTAAATACACTGCCAAAGAATGTAACTCCACCTGTTTTCAATCCTTCAATAAAGGAGATTTTTATTGCATCTTCCGTATCGATATTCTTATATTTAAGAATTGCAAAATTTATGATGAAAGAAATACCAAATGTTGAGGATGTTGATACAACGGAACCTTTCGCGTCAAATACTAAAGAGTCGATATTTCCTGCTTTTGCAATATTTTTTGCTTGTTTATAGGTTACATACCCTTGTTGTACAATATTCTTTGCTTCTTCAGGATTCGTTATTCCAGAAACTTCCCCATTGGAAATTTTTTCTTTCATAAGTTTAATAGCTTGTTCGTATTGCTCTTTGGGTACTTCAAGCTTCATGGGCTTTCCATCCTGATAATAGCGATATCCATTTGAATCGAATGCTGCATTTATGGTCTTCGATGCTGTAGCATAATATTTTGTCTGTATATAAACACCGTTAGAAATTCTATCAGCTCCATTCTTCTCGTTATTACGTCCGATTTCTTCTACTTTTTTCCCTTTCATTCGGTCATGTAAAGCATTGGCATCTTCTGCAGCAAAACCAGTACTACCCTTTGTATGTCCTTTAGTCCATTGTGTATGATTCTCTATATCTTGTGCAGTCGTGATTGATCCAACGGTATTACTTACCTCTTTTGGAAACGTAATATTAGTTTCATTTGGTTCAGTTTCATTAATAAACTCATTTAGAACTGCACATTTTTGATAACATTCTTTTAAGTCGCTTAAAGTGTAGATTATTTTCCTATGATTATCAAAATTACCATCTTTCAAACTAGGGAAGCCATACTCCGTGGTTGTATCGATATAGTATATATTTCCTTCTTGATGAATTTCTGGAGCTATATGCTTGCCATTGGCTATATAAACCCATTGGGATTTTATTTTTTGAAATCCCATTTCGGTTAACAACTTATCACTAATGGGAGATGTCAAATCGTATCTGTCGAACAAATTTTGTTTCATATATATAATCTTTAAGTTTTTAATCATTAGATGCATATTTGAAATCAAACAATAAAAAAGCGTGGGAACTGTTGCTAATTATCCAATCCAGAGGTATCGCCAAATACCTTTCACCTGAATAATAAAACAACAGCCCACGCTCTATACTGTGATAATTTTTGTTTATGACAAAAAATAATACAGTAGAGCGTAAGCATTTGTTGTCTATCATTCCCAGGTGATTGGAAAATTGGCGATTTTCTGGATTGGGAATAATATCGTAAACGCTTTTTCGCTTCTTGTATGTCCTCTCTTTTGGGCCACGCCTGACTCCTTTCGAGATTGCTCCAAAGATAGTGAAAAAGTGCTACATCCAAATATTTTTTTCGCTTTTTCATTAACATGATGCAAAATAATTTTTTAACCCTGCCAAAAACTGTCCGACTTAAACATTTATCTTTGCAAAAGCTTAAAAAGAAGTTGATTATGCAAAAATGGGAACGGTGTCTTTGGATTATAGACATATTCAGTGAATATGGCGCTTTTTCTTTGAAGGAATTGAATGAGCGCTTCATGAATTATTCGCAGAATTATGAGCAGGAGGAAATATCGGAACGGACATTTAATCGCGATCGAGAGTTTATCGCTTCTTCTTTTCAGATAGATATTGAATATGATCCGCATATTCGGAAATATGTTCTCAAGAATAAGGAAGTTATCGAAGAAAATCCGATATACCGTTATTTGTTGAGTAGTATCCACATCAATAATTTATCTTCGATAGCGATTAAGCATAAAGATAAAATTATGTTGCAAGATCCGCCGACAGGTGTGGAATGGTTGCATACTATATTGAATGCGATGGACCAAAGCCGGACGCTATGCTTTGATTATATTTCGTATTATGCAAAAGATAAAACCTATCATTTTGAGCTGATTCCGGCGTTTGTCCGTCTTTTTGAGCAACGCTGGTATTTGATAGGGGAGTATCTGGATCGAAGTCAGGTACGTGTGTTGGCTTTGGAGCGAATGCATAATCTGGTTATTGGGGAGCAGTCGCTTGTCCCATCTCCTTGTCTTACACCTCAGCAGTTTTATGCAGATTGTTATGGGATTATCCATGATGATAAGCAGCCACAGCCGATTCGCATCAAGGTGTATCATAACCAAGTCGCTTATATTCGTTCGCTTCCTCTTCATGAATCTCAGCAGGAGGTTGAAACAGGAAAAGATTATGCGGTTTTTCAATATATTCTTCGCCCTTCATACGATTTTGTCCAACAGTTGTTGTGGCATCGTGAGCATATAGAAGTATTGGAGCCGCTTTCTCTTCGGAAAGAAATCGTAGCGCTTCTTCAGCAAATGTTGAATCATTACCGATAGGGGTTATTTTTTGATTAAGGTTGCCCGCCGAGGTACAAATTCTGGATTAGCAGGGAATGTAACAGAACCTGCAACGGAAAGATAGGTGACTTGATCTTCTCCTCCATCAAATCGGGCGCGGCCCTCTTGGCGGTCTGGGGCGCGGCATGTCTTCCTGGCTGGCTCCTCCGCTGAAGATATTGAAGCGGTAAATGAAATGGACCATGAAGTAGCTGCTGAGGGTGTTGTATTCCGCATCGCGGATCATGCTGGCCGAGACTGAGCGGGAGATGTTGCTCCGTTGCTGGAGGATGTCGTACATCTTCAGGCGAATTGTGGCCTGGTTTCCTTTGAGGAAGGACTTGGAGAGCGAGGCGTTCCAAAGGATTTCGTTCTGCTTGTACCCGTCGGAATATCCCGAGTTGGTGCTCCAGGTGATGTCGCTTTCGAGGCGGATATTCCAAGGAAGATAGATCGAGGTGTTGCCGCCGACGCCATAGTTGAACGTCTGCAGGTTGTTTTCGGGTTGCAGGGAGTTCGTGTTCGAGGTGAACCGGAAGTTGGCGTTGATCCCCAGGTCGAGGATGTCGGAGCGGAAGTCGGCGCCCGCCCGTTCGCTTACGGTGAATGTCCGTCCCTGGTTTTTCTCGCCGTTCACGAAGCTGTTGCTGTTCGAGTACATTGCCATCGTGTTGGAACTGACGGTAAACTTCTTGTTGCGCAAAGGCGAATTGACCATTGCCCTGGCGTTGAGGGAATAGTTGCCGTTCACGTTCTCGTAGGTTGTGCGCTGGCCTCCCGTTTGGGCATCGTAGAGGGTTTTCGACACAATATCGTTGAGGATATACGACCCTTGCAGGGAAAACATCATGGCCCGTTGGCGTTCGGGAGTAAACTGATTGAAAGAAAGATAAATGTTGTTGGTGTAACGCGGCTTCAGTTCCGGATTTCCCACGACTACGCGAAGCGGGTTGGAATTGTCGATAACCGGCTGGAGCTGAGTCATGCTGGGCTGGCTGGTACGGCCGTTGTAGTTGAAACTCAAGTTCGAGCTTTTGTTGAAGCGGTATTGGAAGCGGATCATGGGCGAGAGGTTGACCACCGAACGGCTGATGTCGGAAAGAGTCGTGTCGCCGATGAAGTTTTCGCTGCGTGAGTACGACGGGTCGATATTCAGGCCGATTGTGTACATGTATTTTTCCCGTTGGGCTTTGAAACTGATGCTGGCCCGCTGGTTGATGAAGTTGTTGCGGTAGTTCTGGCTTCCCGTAGTATCTAATACATTATATAATCCGCTCCCCGGTTCGCCCTGGACGTATGCATTCTTCAGCGATTCCTGGCGTTGCTGGCTGATGCTGTAGGTAGCTTGGAGAAAATTGCCCCGTCCGAGCGGTTCGACCCACGAGATGTAAGCCCGGTAGTTGAAGCTCCGGTTGTCGTAGCGGATGCGCTGGTCGATTGTCTGGTTCCGTCCTTCCTGCAGGTATTGCGTCAGCGAGTAGTTCGACTCGTTATTATAGGAATCGCTGGTACCTCCTGAAAGCGAGAAACTGATAACGCGGCCGCGGCTGTTCAGTTTCCGGCTGAAGTCGAGATTTGCATTCAAGTTGTAGCCGGCTCCGTCTGAGAAAACTTCGGAATTGCTGATGTTCAGGGTATCCTGGTTGATACGTGTACTTTCTTCCTGGATGTTCGAAGTTCGGCTGGTGCTATAGCCGAAGCTGGGAGTAAAGAATATGCGTGTGAGCGTGTCCGGTTTCCATTCGAAACGGAGGTCGAGGCCGGCATTGTTGCTGATGGAATTGTTGATTACCCGGTTGGAAGCATAAGAGACACTGTCGCCGGGCAGGAAGGTCTGGGTGCTGCTGGTGCTTTGAGCATCGTTGTCGGAATGTGAATAGCGGGTGTTTCCGCCCAAGGTGAATTTCGGGCTGAACTCCTTGCTGAAGTTTACGCCGGCATTACCCGACGTGGTGATGCCATTTCCGGCACTTCCTCGCCGTCCGCCCCGCATGCCGGAGAACATCGACGAAGCCATGTCGGTGAAGCCCATGTTGTTGGTATTGTTCAGGCTCCCCATTATCGTAAATTGGTCGTTTTCTATAAAGCGGTTTACCATGGCATTGCCTTCGTAGCGGTTGTGGCTGCCGTAACCCGCATAGGCATTGCCGAACCATCCTTTCTTCATACCCGGTTTGACGGTCAGGTTGATGATGGTTTCTTCCTCGCCGTCGTCGAAGCCGGTCATCTCCTCCATGTCGCTTTTCTTGTCGAGTACTTGCACCTTGTCGATCATCTTGGCAGGAAGGTTTTTGGAGGCTACTTTAGGGTCGTCGGAGAAGAATTCCTTGCCATCGACCATGATTTTGGTGATTTCCTTGCCGTTTACCGTTACTTTCCCTTCAGTATCCACTTCTACGCCGGGCATTTTCTTCAGCAAGTCTTCCAGAACGGAGCCCTCGGTTACTTTGAACGAATCGGCATTATATTCTGTCGTGTCGTTGCGGAAGACTACTTCAGGAGCCTTGCCTACTACGACCGCTTCACTCAGCAGGATGGAGGCATCGTCGAGCGCCAGTGAACCCAGTTGCAAACGGGTATCCTCCTTTTTTACTTCAATGTTTTGGGATAAAGTCTCGAAACCGATAAAGGAAATATTCAGGATATAATGACCGGGACGAACCCGTACTAAGGTGAAATCGCCATTCTTGCCGCTGGCCACTCCACGAACCATGGAGCTGTCGGTTGCCTGAAGCAAACGGACCGTTGCTTGTTCAATAGGCTGGTTGGTACTTTTTTCGACGACTCGTCCGGAGAGGGATGCTCGTTGGGCCGATACGGAAGTACAGAAAAGAGTGAAAAAAAACAGAAGAACGGATAACCTGCACATATCTTTTATCTCATTAGTGATTTGAGAATAAGACAGATTAATGGAAACAAAGTTTAATCCTCTGTATAAAGGTTGTTTTCTCAATTTTTTCCCTATCTTTGCGCCATAACCAATTTGTTAAATATAAAATGGAGTCTTTGAATCTAATAAAGAATGACCCGTGGCTTGCTCCGTACGAGAACGCCATTCAAGGAAGATATCAATATGTTATTGATAGGGAAAACAATTTGACGAATAACGGTAAACAATCCTTATCGGAATTTGCTTCCGGATATCTTTATTTCGGATTACATAAAACATTGAAGGGTTGGGTTTTCCGGGAATGGGCCCCTCATGCTACTGCTATTTATCTGATTGGAACATTCAATGACTGGCAAAAAGACGAACGCTATCGGCTGCAACCGCTGGACAACGGCGTTTGGGAAATCTCTTTGGCGGAAGATATGCTGCATCATGAAGATCTGTTTAAACTTTGGATGGAGTGGGAAGGTGGTGCCGGCGAACGTATTCCGGCATGGATCCGCCGTGTGGTGCAGGATGAACAATCGAAGATATTCAGCGCACAGGTATGGAATCCTGCAAATCCGTATCGATTTAAAATTAAGAAATTCAAACCCAATACTTCTCCGTTGCTGATTTATGAGTGTCATATCGGTATGGCTACGGAAGATGAAAAGGTGGGTACCTATAACGAGTTTCGCGAGCACGTGTTGCCGCGGGTGGTGAAGGAAGGCTATAATGCCATTCAGATCATGGCTATCCAGGAGCATCCGTATTACGGTTCTTTCGGCTATCACGTGAGCAGCTTTTTTGCCGCTTCTTCGCGTTTCGGAACTCCCGACGAACTGAAACAGCTGATTGACGAGGCACACAGCATGGGCTTGGCGGTGATTATGGATATTGTGCATAGCCATGCTGTCAAGAATGAAGTGGAAGGCTTAGGTCGTTTTGACGGATCGTATGATTTGTATTTCCATTCGGGCGACCGGCGGGAGCATCCGGCTTGGGACTCGCTTTGCTTCGATTACGGAAAGAACGAAGTGCTTCATTTCCTCCTTTCGAATTGCAAGTTCTGGCTGGATGAATATAAGTTCGACGGTTTCCGCTTCGACGGCGTGACTTCCATGCTTTATTATAGCCACGGTTTAGGCGAAGCGTTCTGTAATTATGAGGATTATTATAACGGTCATCAGGATGGCGACGCGATTGTATATCTGACCCTGGCCAACAAGCTGATCCACGAGGTGAACAAGAATGCCATTACCATCGCCGAGGAAGTGAGCGGTATGCCGGGCCTGGCGGCTAAAATCGAAGATGGCGGATACGGTTTCGACTATCGTATGGCCATGAACATCCCCGATTTCTGGATCAAGACCATCAAGGAAAAGAAAGACGAAGACTGGCATCCGTCGGCTATCTGGTGGGAAACGACAAACCGCCGTGCCGACGAGAAAACCATCAGCTATGCCGAAAGCCATGACCAGGCGTTGGTGGGCGACAAGACTATCATCTTCCGCCTGATTGATGCCGATATGTATTGGCACATGGAATCAAAAGACCATAACTTCATGGTAGAGCGCGGTATGGCGTTGCATAAGATGATCCGTCTGGTAACGGCAACGACAATCAATGGCGGTTATCTGAACTTCATGGGGAATGAGTTCGGACATCCGGAATGGATCGATTTTCCGCGCGAAGGAAACGGATGGTCTTATAAATATGCCCGTCGCCAATGGCATTTGGTCGATGACTTGAATCTGAAATATCATTTCCTGGGTGACTTTGACCAGGCGATGCTGGCTCTGATGAAGAGCGTGAAGGATTTTCAGAAAACGCCGCTGCAGAAGATCTGGGACAATGACGGCGACCAGATTCTGGCCTATATGCGCAAAGACCTGGTGTTTGTCTTCAACTTCAATCCTACCCAATCCTTTACCGATTATGGGTTCCTGGCTCCGAAGGGCGAGTATGAGATCGTGTTGAATACCGACGCTCCGTGTTTCGGCGGCTTTGGTTTGAACGATGATTCGGTTCATCATTTCACCCAGTTCGATCCGTTATATAAGAAGGAAAAGAAGGAGTGGCTGAAGATTTATATTCCGGCACGCAGCGCAGTCGTCTTGCGTAAGGT
The DNA here is from genome assembly GCA_944326775.1 of uncultured Parabacteroides sp. Taxonomy (GTDB): domain Bacteria; phylum Bacteroidota; class Bacteroidia; order Bacteroidales; family Tannerellaceae; genus Parabacteroides. Next base: position 5,822 of record CALVFH010000008.1, on the reverse strand, counting down.
AAAGGCTCCGAAAGAGACGAAGGCGGAAAAGGCGGCTCCGGCCAAGACAAAAGCCAAAAAGACGACAACTAAACAGAAACAGAAGTAGTACAAATAAAACATACAATTATGTTATATCCATTTACATTTCAACCGATCCTGAAGAAAATCATTTGGGGCGGTTCGGCTATTTGCCCGTTCAAAGGGATCTCTCCGGTACAGGAAGGTATCGGCGAAAGTTGGGAGTTGTCTCATGTCGATGGGAATTACTCGGTCGTTGCCAATGGCGAGCTGGCCGGGAAAACAATCGACGAACTGATCCAGACTTACGGCAAACAATTGGTGGGCGGCAAGGTGATGGAATGTTTCGGCACCCGTTTCCCGCTGTTGATCAAATTTATCGATGCCCGCGACAACCTTTCCATCCAGGTGCATCCGAACGATGAACTGGCCAAGGCTCGCCACAACTCTTTCGGCAAAACCGAAATGTGGTATGTCATCAAGGCGGCTCCGAACGCTGCTTTGTATTCGGGCTTCTCGAAGCAGATTGATGCCAACGAGTATGTAGAGCGCGTGAATAACAATACGTTCATGGATGTCCTCCAGCGCTACGACGTGAGCGAGGGCGATGTCTTCTTCCTCCCGGCAGGCCGCGTCCATGCTATCGGGGCAGGTTGCTTTATCGCTGAAATCCAGCAGACCAGCAATATCACTTACCGCATCTACGATTATAACCGCAAGGATGCAAACGGCAACACCCGCGAACTGCATACCGAACTGGCGAAGGATGCTATCGACTATACGTATTATCCGGATTGCCGCACGCACTACAAGGCACATACGAATGCTACGGTCGAGCTGGCCGATTGCAAATATTTCACCACGAACCTGATGGATATCGATGCCACCATGTCGCGCGATTTCTCTGAACTGGATTCGTTTGTGATTTACATCTGTATGGGCGGACAGGCCACGATTGTGGATGACAAAGGCCATGAACTTCAAATCCACCAGGGACAGACCGTACTGATCCCGGCCGATACGAAGGAAGTCACCTTGATCCCGTCGCCGCAGGCCAAGTTCCTGGAGACGTACATTCATTAATTTCTTGAAAAATAAGCGAAGGGCAAGCCGGGGAACAAAACAACGCTGTTTTGCCCGCTTGCCCTTTTTTATGGGACGATAAAATGATTTGGCTTATGAAAAAACAACTTCTTTGTGCATCTGTATTTTCGTTGATAACTATGTTTCCTGTCTTTTCTCAAGAGAAAACAATCCTGCTTTTTCCCGACGGCGCTCCGGGCGAGAAAGTCCAGCTGACGGAAAAACAGGAGAAAATTGGTGATACGGGGGGCCTGCCGGTCATTTCCATCACCAACATAAGCGCTCCGACGATTGCCTTCTATCCTGCTCCGGAGGAAAAAGCTACCGGCGCGGCGATGGTGGTTTGTCCCGGCGGGGCGTATGAATTCCTGTCCTACAATATGGAAGGTTCTGAGATCTGCGAGTGGCTGAACGATTTGGGCATCACGGCCGTCTTGTTGAAATACCGCGTTCCCCGCCGCGAGGGACAGCCCAAGCATCTGGCTCCGTTGCAGGATGTCCAGCGGGCGTTGAGCTACGTCCGGGCGCATGCGTCGGAATGGAACCTGCGGGCCGACAAAATCGGGGTGATGGGCTTCTCGGCGGGCGGTCATCTTTCCGCGATGGCATCCACGGCATTTGCCGACCGGGCTTATCCGGCGGCAGATGAGGTGGACCGTGTCAGCTGCCGGCCCGATTTCTGCCTGCTGGTTTATCCGGCTTATCTCGACGGGGAGAATTTCCAGCTTTCCCCGGAGGTGAACGTGAGCAAGGAGGTGCCGCCGACCATGATGGTGCAGACCGAAGACGACAGCAGCTACGTGAACAGCAGCCTCTTCTATTTCTATGCGCTCAAGCAGGCCGGCGTCCCGGCATGGCTACATCTGTACAGCAAGGGCGGACACGGCTACGGCCTGCGCGATACGGGCAGCCGCGTGAACACCTGGCCGGAAAGAGCCGAAGAGTGGTTTAAGGAAATCAAGGTGATTCCGTGATGAAGGGGTATCTGAAATACCTGTGGCTGCTTCTGCCCGTGGCTGTGGCCCTGCTGCCTGCCTGTTCGGAAGATACGGAAAGCGCGCCGGAGCTGGTCGTCTGTCCCAGTCTGACTTTGCCTGAAAAGGCGCAGGCATTTCTGGATTCGCTCTATCCGGGGGAGCTGCCCGAGGGGTTGGAATATCTCCCGAACATGATTACCGACGAGGGCACCTATTATATAATGTATAGCGACGGGCGGACGGTGAGCTTCGACGATGCGGGCGAGTGGCTCGAAATTGTTTTTCCGGACGGCGAACTTCCTGCGGCATTGACGGAGATGGCCGGCGCTGTCCGGGAAATCCGCCAGCTCTATTCCGCTTCGGTTGTCGGTGTCGCGCGGGCGGCCTACGGCCGGTCGTTCCGTCTGGACGACGGGCGGCAGGTGGCGATGGCCGAGACGGGGCGGCTGGGTTTTGAGCAGTTGCATTTGCATGAAGGGCCGACGGCCGACGAACTGCTTCCGCGGGAGATTGGTGCGTATGTCCGGGAGCATTTTCCGGAATCGGTCGTCGTGAATGTGGTTTGCCCGGATTGGGAAAGGGACCCCGATGCCGTCTGGAGTTACCGGCTTTGGCTCGAATCGGGGACGGAGCTGGCTTTCGATAACGATGGGGGGCTTCTTCCGAGGGTCCGGAACGGCTCGCCAAGGCTTTGAACCCCCATTCCGAGGGTCCGGAATGGCTCTCCAAGGCTTTGGGCTCCCATTCCGAGGATCCGGAACGGCCCGCCAAGGCTTTGGATACCCATTCCGAGGGTTCGGAACGGCTCACTAAGGCTTTGGACACTCGTTCCGAGGGTCCGGAACGGCCCGCAAGAGCTTTGGACACCCGTTCCGAGGGTCCGGAACAGTTTGCCGGGACTTTGAAATCCCAAATCAGGGTTGAGCTTGGCCCTATCTCATGACAATATCGCGGATGACGGCCCGTCCGGCAAAATCATTCAGACTTTTAATCAGGCGGTCTTTGCTGATCATCAGTTCGCTCCGGAGGACGGACGAGGTGAGGGAAACGTACAAGACGTGGTCGCGCACGAAGAGGTTGCGGGTGTAATGGTTGATCATCGGGCCGAGGGTTTCCCGCCAGGCGCGTTGGATGCGGATATCCATGATTTTGTCGTAGAGTTCCGTGTTGTCTTCGAAGAAGTCGCGAAGGACTTCGCCTAAAAGTTGGGTGTTCCTGCGTTTCATGTTTTATTCCTCCATCGGACAAATGTTTCCTTGCTCCACTTTGAAAAGGCGGTAGTCCTGGCTGGAGTTGGCTAGGATGGCATCGAGGTATTTCCGGTTCGTATCCGTGATGAAAATCTGTCCGAACGTCGTGCTTCCCGCCAGTTTGATGATTTGTTCCACCCGCTCGGCGTCCAATTTGTCGAAAATATCGTCCAGCAGCAGTGCCGGCGTCGTCTTTCCCTCTTGGGCAAGCAGGGAAAACTGGGTGAGTTTCAGGGCGATAAGATAGGTTTTGTTTTGCCCTTGCGAGCCGGTGCGGCGCGTCAGGTATCCGCCGAGCGTCATCTCCAGCTCATCTTTGTGGATGCCGCACGAGGTGTAGCCCAGGATGATGTCGCGCTCGCGGTTGGCCTGCAACCTTTCCGCAAAATGGCCTTCCTGCAGTTGGGAGACGTAGTGCAGCCCGACGGTTTCGGCCGAGCGGCAGATTTCCTGGTAATAGGTGTTGAAGAGCGGGACGAAGGCTTCGACCACGCGCTGCCGGGTTTCGTAAACCGTCTGCCCGTACATGACGAGCTGCATTTCCAGGATGTCGTAGAGCGAAGCGTCGCGGCTTTGCTTTTTCAGGAGCGTATTCCGCTGGAGCAGCGCCTTGTTGTATTGGATGAGGGCGTGCAGGTAGTTCGGGTCTTTCTGCGAGATGATGAGGTCGAGGAAACGGCGGCGTTCGTCGCTTCCGCCCTGGATCAGTTCGAAATCGGCGGGCGAGACCATGACCAGCGGGAGCAGGCCGATATGTTCCGACAGTTTGGTGTATTCTTTTTTGTTCCGCCGGAATTGCTTGCGCTGGTGCTTGCGGATGGCGCAGAAAATATCTTCCTCGCGCCCTTCGTAATCGTACCATCCTTGCAGGATGCAGAGGTCTTGCCCGTTCTGGATAATCTGCGAATCGGGGGTGTTTTTGCTGCTCTTGCAGAACGACAGGTAGTAAATCGCATCGAGGAGATTGGTCTTTCCCATGCCGTTGTTCCCGAAAAAGCAATTCATCTTGGGCGAAAACGAGATTTCTGCTTGCGTGATATTCTTGTAATTAAGTACAGATAGCTTCTTTAATATCATCTTTCGGCGGTATTAATTCGCGCAAAATTAAAAAATATAGGCCGAAATATCATTTATTCGTGGAAAAAAACTACTTTTGCGCTCTGAATATCCATAAGTAAAAAATAATAAAGTAATAACGATAAATAAATTATGACAACTACAAAAGGTAAGGGACACGAAAAAGAGTCTGTCGAAGTGGAAGAACTCGTAACGAGGTCGGAATTATTCATCGAAACCAATTCAAAGAAGATTATTTTCGGAATCATTGCGGTAGCCGTTCTTGTAGCCGCTATTTTGGGATATAAATATGGCTATCTCGCTCCGCAACAGAAGAAGGCTGAAGCGGCTATCTTCAAAGGTGAATATTATTTCGGGATTGATTCTTTTGCACTGGCCTTGAATGGTGACGGTATCGGTTATGAGGGCTTCAACGCGATTATCGACCAATACGGCAACACGAAAACAGGCAATCTGGCTAAGGCCTATGCCGGCATTTGCTGCTACAAACTTGGCGACTACGAACAGGCTATCGATTTGTTGAAGTCTTTCAGCGCGGATGACAACATGGTTTCCCCGACAATCATCGGCTTGATTGGCGATTGTTATCTGGATTCGGGAAATACGGAAGAAGGCGTTTCTTATTTCGAGAAAGCTGCCAAGGCTGCCGACAATGAGGTGATCAGCCCGGTTTATCTGAAGAAGGCCGGCTTTGCCTACGAAAGCTTGAAGCAATACGACAAGGCCATCAAGGCTTACCAGACCATCAAGGAAAAATATTATACGTCGGTAGAAGCTTCCGATATTGACAAGTATATTACCCGTGCTTCGGCTTTGGCCCAATAAATTGTTTTTACCATGGCTACAGCTTATCAGAATTTATCGGAATATGATTTCAACAGCGTGCCCGATGCCTCGGAAATGACGGTGGGCATCGTGGTAGCGGAATGGAACCGCGCGATTACCGAAAAACTGTTGGAAGGAGCTTGTAATACGTTGGAGCGTCATGGCGTGAAAGTTGAAAACATCCTCGTGAAGCGTGTGCCGGGAAGTTTTGAGCTTACGTTTGGCGCCAAGAAACTGGCCGAGACGAAAGAACCCGACGCGGTGATTGTCTTGGGTTGTGTGGTTCGCGGCGATACGCCTCATTTCGATTATGTTTGTTCCGGCGTGACGCAAGGAATTACGGAATTAAACCTGATGTATGATATCCCGTTCATTTTCGGATTGTTGACAACCGATACGATGCAGCAGGCCGAAGACCGTGCGGGCGGACGTTACGGGAATAAGGGCGACGAAGCTGCAGTAACTGCAATAAAAATGATAGATTTTTCTTGCAAGTTAAAAAATTAGTTGTACCTTTGCACCGCAATAAAGAAAGAGGGGCAGTTACCAGAGTGGCCAAATGGGGCTGACTGTAACTCAGCTGGCTTACGCCTTCGGTGGTTCGAATCCA
>CALVFH010000007.1 GCA_944326775.1 uncultured Parabacteroides sp. | reverse complement strand
CGGAGATGTTCCATTGGCATTTGTCCCCTGTGCAATACCTGTTATATCAATCTCTATGGCTTCAGTACTCTCTTGTCCCCAAACCGCATTCCCAGCTATTGCCAAGAACATCATTAAAAAAGTAAATAACCTTAATCTCATAATGCTTATAATTTAGTTGTTTGTAAATATTCCCGTCGTTGGCATTCACGACCAACTAAACCAGCATTACAAGTATGGATATAAAAAAGTGCGGGCGAGTTGTTTATTATCAAAGGAAAGGCATCGCCAAACGCCCTAAGACCGACAATGAAACAACAGCCCGCACGCACCCCTACTCCGGTGGAGAGGATATTTCTTCCTCCATCCACCACCATTATGATAGGGGTACGTGCATCCCGTATTTATTATTCCGGTCTTAAAAAAATTGGCGATTTTTTCCTTTGGAATAATATCGTAAATGCTTTACTATTTATTTATGTCCTTCCAATTATAAATAGAATCCACTGATTCCTATCGGAATTGTGGCAAAGTTAGGGATCAAAATTGGAAATGCAAAAGGAAAGTGAAAAAATATGAGGGGAAGAGGTGAAAAAAGATTTTGGTCTTTGAGGCCGTTTTTAAATCTTCTTTAAATGTGATTTAACTCAACCGGCATGATGGGTATGGGCATAAAAAAGTGCGGGCGAGTTGTCCGTTAGATAACCAAACAACCGCCCGCACTCTATGCTCTTGTAAAAACCGAAAAGCCGGTTTTATCTTTTATCCAATCAACTGAACGCTTCGCTTGATGAAGTTGCTCAACGCCTCGCCTTTCAGCAAACCATTGCTCAAGAGGGCAAGGTCGATCAGCTGGCTGACTTTTTTGTTTGAAGCAGCATATTCGGAAATTACCTTGTTGGCTTCTACTCTCAATTCAGCCACCTTGTTGTTCGTGTTCTTGGCATCCTCTTTTTCCGCCTCGGTAATTTCTTCTTCTTTCTTTTTGTTCTGGGATTCCCGCAAATCCTTTTGCCGGGCTTTCCAACCGGCCAGGTCAGACAGAATCGGTTTCAGCTTTTCTGTGCAGGCAGCTTCCTCATCCGTTAAGATCTCCTTAACCAAGGGATGTTGCGTATTGACCACGAGGTTATAGCTTTCGGGGAGCTCCCCATAGAACGACATGCCTGGTTGCATAGCAGACATTTCACGCATACGGCGCATATATTCGCTTTGGGTCAAAACCACCGGATTGGCCTGTTCGCCCAAGGCTTCCAAGGTGACCATGAATTCCATTTTCTCGATTTTAGGCATCTGGCTCTTGAAAACTTCCTGCAAGGCTTCTTTCTGCTCATCCGTCAGCGTTATTTGGTCCGCATCGTTTTTCGGAATCAGCTTGTCGATGGTATCGCTATCCACACGGACGAAGCGGGTCTTGTCCCATTTCTGTTCCAGCTGGCCGATAGCATGGACATCCAGTTGCCCGTTCATCACCAATACGTCGTAACCTTTGTCCTTAGCAGCCTGGATGTAGCTGTACTGTTCGTCTTTATTGGTTGTGTAAAGATAAACCAGCGTGTTATCCTTGTCTGTCTGGTTATCCTTAATCAAGGTCTTGTATTCTTCGAAAGTGAAATATTTATCTTCCACATTCTTGAATAAGGCAAACTTGGCGGCGCGGTCGAAGAATTTCTCGTCTGTCAGCATACCGTATTGGATGAAGAGTTTCAGGTCATCCCATTTTTCTTCAAATTGTTTACGGTCATTCTTGAAGATTTCTTCCAGACGGTCTGCCACTTTCTTGGTGATATGGCTGGAGATTTTCTTCACGTTCTGGTCGCTTTGCAGATAAGAACGGGATACGTTCAGCGGGATGTCGGGTGAATCGATAACCCCGTGCAGCAAGGTTAAGAATTCCGGAACGATGCCTTCAACCGAATCCGTTACGAAGACCTGGTTGCAATAGAGCTGGATCTTGTTGCGGTGCAGATCGATATTGCTCTTAATGCGCGGGAAGTAGAGGATACCTGTCAGATGGAACGGATAATCTACATTCAGATGAATCCAGAATAAGGGTTCGTCAGACATCGGGTAAAGCTCGTTGTAGAACTTCTTGTAATCTTCATCCTTCAATTCCGAAGGTTTGCGCACCCATGCAGGGGTGGTGTCGTTGATGATGTTGTCTTCTTCCGTATCGACATATTTCCCGTCTTTCCATTCCTGCTTTTTACCAAAGGCAATAGGAATAGGCAAGAACCGGCAGTATTTTGTCAGCAAGCCAGACAACTTCTCTTTATTTAAAAAGTCCTTGTTTTCGTCGTCGATGTACAAGATAATATCGGTACCGCGGTCGGCCTTTTCGGTTTCTTCCATCGTATATTCCGGAGAACCGTCACAACTCCATTTCATGGCAACGGCCCCGTCCTTGTATGATTTGGTAACGATTTCTACTTTCTTGGAAACCATGAATGAGGAATAGAAACCTAAGCCAAAGTGTCCGATGATAGATGCGGCATCGTTCTTATATTTGTTGACAAATTCTTCCGCACCGGAGAAGGCAATCTGGTTGATGTATTTGTCGATTTCTTCGGCAGTCATACCGATACCCCGGTCTGAAATTGTGATGGTGTCGTTGTCGAATTTAACGTGAATGGTCAAATCGCCCATTTCACCTTTAAAATCGCCTACAGAAGCCAATGTTTTCAGTTTCTGGGTTGCATCAACCGCGTTTGAAACCAACTCACGAAGAAATATTTCGTGGTCGCTATACAAAAACTTTTTGATAATCGGGAAAATGTTTTCACTTGTAACCCCAATATTACCTGATTTGCTCATAATGTTTATCTGTTTTTATTGTTTTGTCTTTTAACTGTTGTTTAAAAACGGACTTTCCCAACAAGGAATTGGAAAAATCATTAGCGTCGTTACAAATAGGATGCCAGATCGGTAAACAGGGAGATTGGGAAAATATGGTTATGACAAAATTTCCGAATGAGGGGAAAAACCGAGAAAACAGGGTGAGAATCTGACAAAATTGGCATAAGCGGAGCATGAAACGCAGGTCGATATTTAAGAAATCTCCTGTAAAATTTGGTGGTTATTGTAGCTTTTGCGTATCTTCGCACCTTATAGAAATAGAGCTAACAAAAAACACGGAGTTTGCTTATTGTATTATAAAAAATAATCATTATCATGAAGAAAAATCGTATTGGAGCATTGGCTCTGGCAGCGGTTCTGATGTGGACGGGATATTCTCCGGTTCAGGCTGCAGATTCTTTTGATCCGGTAGAGTATGTGAATCCATTGATGGGTACGGAATCTACCTTCCAGTTGTCAACTGGTAATACTTATCCGGCCACGGCCCGCCCTTGGGGCATGAATTTCTGGTCTCCGCAGACAGGCAAGATGGGCGATGGGTGGATGTATCAGTACACGGCTACAAAAATTAATGGATTTAAGCAGACACACCAGCCGAGTCCCTGGATTAATGACTATGGACAGTTTGCGATTATGCCGGTTGTAGGACGACCTGTGTTTGACATGCAGGGACGTGCCAGCTGGTTTTCCCACAAAGGTGAAATATCAAAGCCTTATTATTATAAGGTATATTTGGCCGAACATGATGTTGTGACGGAATTGACTCCGACGGAACGTGCGGTGATGTTTCGTTTTACTTTCCCGGAAAGCAAAAACTCTTATATTGTAGTCGATGCGTTCGATCAGGGTTCGTATGTAAAAATTGTTCCGGAAGAAAACAAGATTATTGGTTACACGACCAAGAATAGCGGCGGGGTGCCTGATAATTTTAAAAACTATTTCGTGATCAAATTTGATAAGCCCTTTACTTACAAGGCTGTCGTAGGGAATACAAAGGTTTCGGAAAACAAGTTGGAACAGGATGCCGACCATGCCGGTGCCATCATCGGTTTCCAAACGAAGAAAGGTGAAAAGGTGCATGCCCGTATTGCTTCTTCCTTCATTAGCTATGAACAGGCAGAGCTGAATTTGAAAGAATTGGGCAATGATGATTTTGATACTTTGAAAGAAAAGGGAAAGGCTGCCTGGAATGATGTGTTGAGTAAGATTGAAGTGGAAGGCGGAAATCTGGATCAATACCGCACGTTCTATTCCTGTATGTATCGCGCCTTGCTTTTCCCCCGGAAGTTTTATGAAATTGATGCGGCAGGCAAACCGGTTCATTATAGTCCATACAATGGTCAGGTATTGCCGGGTTATTTGTTTACCGATACCGGTTTCTGGGATACGTTCCGTTGCTTGTTCCCCTTCTTGAATTTGATGTATCCGTCGTTGAATAAGGAAATTCAGGAGGGTTTGATCAATACGTATAAGGAAAGCGGATTCTTCCCGGAATGGGCAAGCCCGGGCCATCGTGGTTGCATGATTGGAAACAACTCTGCTTCCGTATTGGTAGATGCCTATATGAAGGGCGTGAAAGTTGAAGATTTGGAAACGCTGTACAAAGGGTTGATCCACGGTACGGAAAATGTTCATCCGACGGTTTCTTCTACAGGTCGCCTCGGTCATGAATACTACAACAAGTTGGGCTATGTTCCTTATGATGTGAAAATCAATGAAAATGCAGCCCGTACGTTGGAATATGCCTATGATGATTGGTGCATTTACCAGTTGGCTAAAGAGTTGAAACGTCCGCAGGCAGAAATCGATTTGTATGCTAAACGGGCCATGAATTATAAGAATCTGTTCGATCCCGAAACGAAACTCATGCGTGGCAAATTGCAGAACGGTCAGTTTATGGCTCCGTTCTCTCCGCTTAAATGGGGGGATGCGTTTACGGAAGGTAACAGCTGGCATTATACCTGGTCGGTATTCCACGATCCGCAGGGCCTGATTGACCTGATGGGTGGAAAAGAAGATTTTGTCATGATGCTTGATTCCGTCTTTGCCGTTCCGCCTGTTTTCGATGACAGTTATTATGGACAGGTAATCCATGAGATTCGTGAAATGACGGTTATGAACATGGGTAACTATGCTCACGGCAATCAGCCTATCCAGCATATGATTTATTTATATGACTATGCCGGGGAGCCGTGGAAAGCTCAATACTGGTTGCGTCAGGTCATGGATCGTATGTACACGCCGACACCCGATGGTTATTGTGGGGATGAAGATAATGGCCAAACTTCCGCATGGTATGTATTTTCTGCTTTAGGATTCTATCCGGTTTGTCCGGGTACTACCCAATATGTGATGGGAGCTCCGTTGTTTAAGAAAGCGACTCTGCATTTTGAGAACGGAAAGAATCTGGTGATTAATGCTCCGGAAAACAGTCAGGAAAATATTTATATCGAATCGATGAAGTTCAATGGAAAGAATTACACGAAGAATTATCTGGATCATAATGAAATGCTGAAAGGTGGTGTAATCAACATCAAGATGAGCAGCCAGCCGAACAAGACTCGTGGTACACAGCCGTCGGATTTCCCGTATTCATTTTCTGTGAACGAAAAAAACTAAATAATAGATTATGCGTAATAGTTTTAAGATAATGTCAGGCATGGCTTGCCTGGCATTATTTTCATTTGCCTGTACTCCGGAGCAGAAGACAACGGAACCGGAGATAATAGATTATGTTTCGTATGTGGATCCATATATTGGTTCCGGTGAACATGGTCATGTTTTTGTGGGTGCTAACGTACCTTTTGGTATGATTCAGGCTGGTCCCCAGAATATCCATAAGGGTTGGGACTGGTGTTCGGGTTATCATTATACGGATAGCGTGATTATTGGTTTCAGTCATACCCATCTGAGTGGAACAGGTTGTGCTGACTTGGGCGATGTTTTGTTGATGCCTTATACGGGAGAAGTGCGTACGGCGCGTGGCGAACAGGATAATATCGAAGGTGCGGCGTCTTCTTACTACAAGCATGACCAGGAAGAGGTTGCCCCCGGATATTATTCCTTGTTGATGGATAATGGGGTAAAAGCAGAAATGACTACAACCGAACGTGCCGCTATCCATCGTTATACTTATCCGGAAGGGGACCAGCGTTTGTTGATCAATTTGAAGGAAGGTAACGGCGACAAGGCTTATGATACGTATCTGAAAAAAGTAGATGATCATACGATTGAAGGTTACCGCTTTTCGCATGGTTGGAGTCCGCAGCACAAAGTGTATTTTGTACTGAAAACGGAACAGCCGATTGCTTCTCTGCAAGTGTTCAATGACGATGCTCCTGCTGGAGAAAATGAACTGAAAGGGGAATCGGTTAAGGGGGTCGTTACGTTCAACGCTGCTTCTCCGGTACAGGTGAAGTTGGCTCTTTCTTCTGTCAGTTGTGAAAATGCCGCCGCAAACCTGAACGCGGAAATGCCGGGCTGGGCGTTTGAAGATGTCCGTAAGGCTGCTGAAGAGAAGTGGAACGAACGGCTGGCTGCCATTAAGATTGATACGAAGGATGAAAATGCCAAGAAGATTTTTTATACTTCCATGTATCATATGTTCATTGCGCCAACCTTGTATTGCGATGTGAACGGAGAGTTCCGCGGACATGATGATAAGATTTACAAGGCAGACAGTTGGACAAACTATTCCACATTTTCATTGTGGGATACCTATCGTACCCTGAACCCGCTTTTCACGATTATTGAACCGCAAATGGTTCCTGATATTGTCAATTCGTTCCTTAGCATATATGACCAGCAGGGTAAACTTCCTATCTGGCCGTTGGTGGGTGGCGAAACGGAATGTATGCCGGGTTACAGTGCTATTCCGGTGATAGCCGATGCTTATGGAAAAGGTTTCCAGGGTTTCGATGCCGAGCGGGCTTTCCAGGCAATGACGGCTTCGGCTACATATCCGAAACAGAAAGGTGTGCCTTATGTTCTGGAAAAGGGATATATCCCTTGTGACAAGGTACATGAAGCGACCTCCATTGCTATGGAATATGCGGTAGGCGATTGGGGTATTGCCTTGATGGCCAAAAAAATGGGGAAAACAGCCGATTACGAGGAGTATCTGAAACGTGGACATTATTATGAGCAATATTTCGATAAGAGTCTGAACTATATCCGTCCGAAAATGAATGACGGTTCCTGGCGTACTCCTTACAGTCCGTTCCGTTCGATTCATGGAGTAGGAGATTTCTGTGAAGGAAACGGTTGGCAATACACGTTCTTCGTTCCGCAGAATCCGGAAGGTTTGATTGAGTTGATGGGTGGGGATGCTGCCTTTACGACAAAACTTGATTCTCTCTTTACGGTTGAAGGCGATATGGGTGAAGGTGCTTCCGCAGATATCAGTGGTCTTATCGGTATGTACGCCCATGGCAACGAGCCGAGTCATCACGTGGCTTACCTGTATCCTTATGCAGGCGAACAGTGGAAGACCGCTGAGAAAGTTCGTTGGATTCAAGAAAATTTCTATACTTCCCAGCCGGAAGGGGTGATTGGCAATGAAGACTGCGGCCAGATGTCGGCTTGGCATGTGATGTCTGCATTGGGCTTCTATCAAGTCAATCCGTCGAATGGCGTTTTGGTCTTTGGCAGTCCGTTGTTCGACAAAGCTTCCGTTCGTTTGCCGGGAGGAAAGACTTTCGATATCGTTGCTGAAAACAATAGCAAGGATAATGTCTATATCCAATCGGTTACTTTAAACGGACAACCCTATGAAAAATCATATATCACGTATGAGGATGTAATGAAGGGCGGTAATTTGACTTTTGTTATGGGGAATACGCCGAATAAGGAGTTCGGTGCTGCTCCTGCAAATCGTCCGAAAAGCGCGAATTAAATAAGCAAACCCCGGTGTTCGGTGACAGGTGGCTTCGGCTGTTTCCTCATCGTACGCTGGGGTTTGTTGTTTTATGGAAGATAGAAACTTGAAAATTTTGAATTTTTAAATCATCATATTTATGAACCTGAAATCATCTTTTACCATTCTGGCCTCGGCTTTTCTATTGGCGGCGAATGTTCCGCAAGTCTTGGCGGAGAATAATAACCGTGAGCCGGTGGACTATGTGAATCCGTATATGGGGAATATCAGCCATTTATTGGTTCCTACGTTCCCGACCATACAGTTGCCGAATAGTTTGATGCGTGTTTATCCGGAGCGGGCCGATTTTACAGGCGACCGTCTGGGTGGGTTGCCGATAATCGTGACGAACCATCGTGAGAAGTCTGCTTTCAATTTTACCCCTTATCAGGGAGAGGCAAACGGACTTCGTCCGGTTCTGCCGCTTAGTTATGATTTGGAGAAGATAAAGCCTTATCGTTATCAGGTGTATTTGGATGAGGCTCAAATTGATGTGGATTTTGCGCCTTCGCATCAGAGTGCTGTTTACCGGATTGAATTTGAGCAGAATAAACCGACATATCTGGTGTTTAATAGTCGTAAGGGAAAGTTGACAGTTGAAGGAAATACGGTACAAGGTTATCAGTATATCGACAGTAAGACGAAAATATATCTTTATGCAGAAGTGGAAAAAACACCGGAAAAAGCAGGCGTGTTGGCTGCTTCTACGGTCGATTATGGTCAATCGGTAGCTGAAGGAGAGAATGCCGCAGTTGTGTTGGAATATGCTGCCGGAGTAGGAGAGCTGGGTGTCCGTTATGGAATTTCTCTGATTGACGAAGCTCAGGCCAAGAAGAATTTGGCGCGCGAAATCAAAAATTATGATGTGGATGCTGTTGCCGAAGTCGGCAGAAAAATCTGGAATGATACGTTAGGAAAGATTATGGTCGAGGGAGGTACGACTGATGATAAAACAGTTTTTTACACCTCGCTTTATCGTACTTATGAACGTCCGGTTTGTCTGAGTGAAGATGGCCGTTACTACAGTGCATTTGATGGAAAAGTCCATGAGGACGGAGGACGTCCGTTCTATACCGATGATTGGATTTGGGATACTTATCGGGCTACTCATCCCTTGCGTGTCTTGATTGAACGTGAAAAAGAGGGAGACATCCTTCATTCGTTCTTATTGATGGCCGACCAGATGGGGACAGGCTGGATGCCGACTTTCCCGGAAATTACGGGGGATACCCGTCGCATGAACAGCAATCATGGTGTGGCTTCCGTTATTGATGCTTATCGCAAGGGGCTTCGTACCTTCGACTTGGAAAAAGCCTATGCTGCCTGTAAGGCAGGTATTGAAGAAAAAACTTTAATACCTTGGTCGGCTAAACCAGCCGGATGGCTTGACGAATTCTATAAGGAACACGGGTATATCCCGGCTTTGCGCCCGGGTGAGAAAGAAACTGTTCCGAATGTGTCTGTTTGGGAAAAACGTCAGCCTATTGCGGTGACGTTGGGTACTTCCTATGACCAGTGGTGCCTCTCTCAGATTGCGGAAGAGCTGGGGAAAACGGATGAAGCCAAACATTATCTGAAATGTTCATATAACTATCGGAATGTGTTTAATCCGGAGACGCGTTTCTTCCATCCGAAAGATAAGGATGGAAACTTTATCACTCCATTGGATTACCGGTATGACGGTGGATTGGGTGCCCGCGATTATTATGATGAAAATAATGGATTTGTGTATCGTTGGGACGTGCAGCATAATATCGCTGATTTGGTTGCATTGATTGGTGGAAATGAGGTGTTTACCGCCGCACTTGACTCCATGTTCAATACTCCGTTGGGTAAATCGAAATGGGAATTTTATTCAACTTTGCCGGATCATACCGGAAATGTCGGGATGTATTCAATGGCGAATGAACCGAGTCTTCATATTCCTTATCTGTATAACTATGCCGGAAAACCCTGGTTGACGCAGAAGCGTATTCGGACTTTGCTGGAAATGTGGTTCCGCAACGATTTGATGGGCGTACCGGGCGATGAAGATGGTGGCGGTATGTCCGCATTTGTGGCATTTAGTCAGATGGGATTCTATCCGGTGACTCCGGGTATGCCTTCTTATAACATTGGTAGCCCCGTATTTACGTATGTGAAGATGGATCTTGGAAATGGAAAATATTTTGAGATTAAAGCACATAATGCTTCTCCGGAAAATAAGTATATCCAGTCTGCCCGTTTGAACGGACGTGAATGGAACCAGGCTTGGTTCAGCCATGACGATATTGCCAATGGAGGGGTTTTGGAAGTAGAAATGGGTCCGAGAGCCAATAAACAGTGGGGGATAGCTACGCCTCCTCCTTCAGCAGAAGCCATGCCGGAATAATGCCGAGGGAGATACGTGGGACAGCGAAGAAAATGGAAGGGATGTATCGAAAAACGCGTATATCTTTCTATCTTTGCAAACCAGAATAGTAACTATAAATAGAGAATAGAATGTATAGAACAAGAACTTGTGGAAACCTGCGTATAGCGGACGAAGGTTTGGTCGTGACCTTGGCAGGATGGGTTCAGAAAACCCGTAAGATGGGGGGAATGACATTCGTAGATTTGCGTGACCGTTATGGCATAACCCAGTTGGTTTTCAATCAGGAAAATAATGCGGAGCTTTGCGAACAGGCAAATAAGCTGGGACGCGAATATGTGATTCAGGTAACAGGTACCGTACGGGAACGTTCAAGCAAAAATCCTCATCTGGAAACAGGCGATATAGAATTGGTCGTATCTGAGTTGAATGTTCTGAATACGGCGGTTACTCCTCCGTTTACGATTGAAGACGATACGGATGGCGGTGATGATTTGCGTATGAAGTACCGTTATTTGGATTTGCGTCGTTCTTGCGTCCGTAAGAATCTGGAATTGCGCCACCGCATGGCTTTTGAAGTGCGCAGTTATCTGGATAAGGAAGGTTTTCTGGAAGTAGAAACTCCGGTACTTATCAAATCGACGCCGGAAGGAGCTCGTGACTTTGTTGTTCCTTCTCGAATGAATCCGGGTCAGTTCTATGCTCTGCCGCAGTCTCCACAGACTTTCAAGCAGCTGCTGATGGTTTCGGGTTTTGACCGTTATTTCCAGATTGTGAAATGTTTTCGTGATGAAGATTTGCGTGCGGATCGTCAGCCGGAGTTTACGCAAATTGATTGCGAGATGAGTTTTGTAGAACAGGAGGATGTTATCCAGACTTTTGAAGGTATGGCCAAACATCTTTTCAAAGTGATCCGTGGCATTGAAATCAATGAGCCGTTCCTACGCATGACATGGAATGATGCCATGAAATATTACGGGAGCGATAAACCGGATTTGCGTTTCGGTATGAAGTTCGTCGAACTGATGGATATTCTGAAAGGATATGGTTTTTCAGTCTTCGATAATGCCGCTTATATTGGGGGGATCTGTGCGGAAGGCGCTGCTCATTATACCCGTAAGCAACTGGATGCATTGACGGAATTTGTAAAGCGTCCGCAGATTGGTGCAAAAGGTTTGGTTTATGCTCGTGTTGAGGCCGACGGTAATGTGAAATCAAGTGTGGATAAGTTCTATTCGCAAGAAGTATTGCAGAAGATGAAAGAAGCATTCGGGGCAAAACCGGGTGATTTGATTTTGATTCTTTCAGGGGATGATGCCATGAAAACACGCAAACAGCTTTCTGAACTTCGTTTGCATGTGGCCGATCAGTTGGGTTTGCGCGACAAGAATCAGTTTGCTTGCTTGTGGGTGGTTGATTTCCCGCTCTTCGAATGGAGTGAAGAAGACCAGCGTTTTTATGCCATGCATCATCCGTTTACTTCTCCGAAGCCGGAAGATATTCCTTTACTGGATACAGACCCGGGGGCTGTACGTGCCAATGCTTACGATATGGTTATTAATGGTGTAGAAGTAGGTGGCGGTTCCATTCGTATCCATGATAGCCAGTTGCAGGACAAAATGTTCAAGCTGTTGGGCTTTACCGAGGAACGTGCTCAGGAACAGTTTGGTTTCTTGATGAATGCCTTTAAATACGGTGCTCCTCCTCATGGCGGTTTGGCTTACGGTTTGGATCGTTGGGTATCTCTTTTTGCAGGTTTGGATTCTATCCGCGATTGCATTGCTTTCCCGAAAAACAACTCAGGGCGTGATGTAATGATTGATGCACCTTCAGTACTTGATGATGCTCAGCTGGAAGAGCTTTGCCTGAAAGTAGAGACCAAATAAATTTTGAGAGTTATGAGTTTATGAAATGCTTTTATAAACTCATAACTCATTATTATTTATTCATCCTTGAAGGCATAGAATTTGTTGAAAAGGAAATTGATGGCTGTATAGAATACCATCGCAATCAACTGGTTGTAATAAGGATCGATGGTAAGGGTATGATTCAGATACACCAAAAGTCCTAATTGCAGCAGGTAGCAAATGGCGAACGCAATACCAAAACGGAGAGCGCTTTTTCCCCAGGCTGCTTCGGAACGGAACGTCCATTGCTTATTCCAAACAAAACTATTCAAAACACCGGCTGCATAGCCTGCTATATTGGCGGTGACATCGGGAAAACCACACCATTTCATCATGATGTAAATAATAAGGGCGGTTACGATTGTATTGCTAATACCGACTATCCCGTATTTAATGATTTCCGTTATTGTCTTCATCCTGGTTCAGAATCTCGTAAGCATCTTTCTCTGTCAGTTCTTGTACGTTGGTAACCGTATAAGTCGTTGAGAGAAAATTGCCATATTGGTTACATTCAACAATTACTTTCCCTAATATTTGGGGAATGTCTGCACGGAACGGAATCAAAAGTTTTAGTAGGACAAAACGATCGCCGATTTGCATTGTTTCCAATTCGCAGTTGTTTTGCTCGAAGATATCGGCAGACTCTCGTTCGATAACATGTTTCTGGTAATCTTCAAAAACGGTTTGTTTGTTTGCAATCAGGAAAAGAATGCTGAATCGTAGCTTTTCGTCTTTCCCTCCCAGGCCTGTAGAGATATAGATTTGCTGTTCACCGGATAGCTCTGATTCCAACGAGATCTGACAATCCATGAGTGCCAGGCTGGCCCATTCGCGCAAGGCAATGTCCGGATCGTTCTCCACGAATTCCTGTAAGAGCCGAAACGCTTTGACATTCTTTGAGGTAGCCAGCATCAGCAAGCTGTATTTTTTTTCGTGTTCCGTCCGTTCCGGTTCGTACAACATTTCGTATAGTTCTAAACATTGTTCGTCCGTCAGTGGACGTGGAGGTTTATTCTGTTTTCTGAGTAATTCCGAAAATTTGAAATAACGCATTTGTGCTTCTACCGAAACGCATTGTTCTAATATGTGCACGTGCCCTTTTATTTGGGAGATAGTATTGCGAAGACGTTCGAAGATGGGGTCTTTCTCACTCATGTTCCTGTTCCTTTTGATTTTTGGAAATTTCGGCTACAAAGGTACGGATAATTCTGTGGGAAAAAAATGAGGAAGAATTAGAATTTCATATAGGCTGGAGCTTGAGATGGGATTGGAAAGTTTAGTTGAGATGATTGTCAACAAATGTAAAATATATGCTTTAAAACATAGAAAGGAATGGTTGTTATTCTGAAAAAGCGTGTTATTTTTACCACAATTTTGAACAACTATTAAGTATTGTAATACACATGGAGAACAGCATAACACGCTCAGGTCTGTCTGTGGCAAATTATCAGAAGCTTCTAGACGGAAAGCACACAGAGCTTTGCATCTTGACGAACAAACAGGGAGCAGAGCTCGTTATCTTGAATTACGGAGCAAAAATAGTATCGCTGACAGTTCCGGACCGGACCGGGAAATGGGTGGATGTCGTGACGGGACATGCCTCTATTGATGATTACTTGACGTCGGAGGAACCCTATTTCGGTGCCATTTGTGGTCGTTATGGTAATCGTATTGCCGGTGGAAAGTTCGTGCTTGATGGGATTATTTACGACAAACTGCCAATCAATAATGGTCCGAATTGTCTGCATGGAGGTATAAAGGGATTTAATGCCGTGGTTTGGGATATGAAACAAAGGGATGCTCAGACGGTGGAATTGCATTACACGTCTAAGGATGGGGAAGAAGGTTTTCCCGGCGAATTGCGGACAACCGTTACTTATCACCTTTCCGACGATAACGAAGTGGTCATTTCTTATGCTGCGGTAACTACTAAACCGACGGTTCTGAACTTGACCAATCATTCTTACTTTAACCTTTCCGGAGCAGGGGATCCTTATATTGGTGACCATGTCCTGACTATAAACGCCGATTATTATTTGCCTACCGACGAAACCGCCATTCCTTATGGCCCGAAAGAAAAAGTGGAAAATACACCGATGGATTTCCGTACGCCGCACGAAGTAGGTGAACGCATCAATGAGCCTTTTGAACAATTGATTTTCGGTAAGGGCTATGATCATACGTACATATTAAATAAGGAAAAAGAAAACGACTACGTTTTTTGTGCTCGTTGTTTTTCTCCCAAGACGGGAATTGTCATGGAAGTTTATACATCCCAACCCGGTGTACAGCTTTATACGGGAAATTGGATGACGGGGAATTTTGAAGGGAAAAACGGACAGCGCTATCCGGAACGCGCGGCATTGTGTTTGGAAACCCAACATTTCCCGGATAGTCCGAACAAACCTGAATATCCGAGCACGGTGCTTCGTCCGGGTGAGGTTTTTGAAAGTCGGACAACGTACAAGTTCAGTGTGCAAGTTTGAAAAACAAATAGTATTAATCATAAAAACAACTTAAAACATGGTATCAACAACAAATCAAAAAAATTACACTGTGCCTATCGTGATGATGGTCATCTTGTTTGCGATGATTGCATTTGTTACGAATTTGGCAGCCCCGATGGGGATTGTATTGAAAAATCAGTTCGGAGCCTCAAACTTCGAAGGAATGTTAGGAAACTTTGCCAATTTCGCTGCCTATCTCTTTATGGGTATTCCGGCAGGAAAGCTGATAGAAAGAATTGGGTATAAGAAAACGGCTTTGATCGGTGTCGCCGTAGGTTTTATCGGCGTATCCATTCAGTTATGTTCTGGCTTTGCCGGCAGCTTTGGCGTGTATGTCTTAGGTGCGTTTGTTGCCGGTTTCTCTATGTGTATTCTGAATACAGTCGTTAACCCGATGTTGAACACCCTGGGTGGTGGTGGAAACAGAGGTAATCAGCTGATTCAGACTGGTGGTACATTAAACTCTCTGTGTGGTACTATCGTTCCTATCCTGGTAGGTGCTTTGGTCGGTGACGTCACAAAAGCCAATATTTCCAATGTATATCCGGTGATGTATATTGCAATGGGTATCTTTGCCGTTATTTTTATTGTGCTCTATCTGGTTTCTATTCCGGAACCTCATGTAGCCAAATCAAATGAACAATATGAGCATTCTCCGTGGTCATTCCGTCACTTTGTGTTGGGTGCTATTGGTATTGGTATTTATGTAGGTATTGAAGTGGGTATTCCGGGTACGATGATTCTTTTCTTGGCCGATCCGAATGCCGGTAACGTCGGTGCGACAACCGCAGGTTTTGTTGCAGGTACTTATTGGTTCCTGATGTTGGTCGGACGTTTCCTGGGTGCTTCCGTTGGAGGTAAGGTATCCAGCAAAGTAATGTTGACTGGCGCCTCTGCTATTGGTTTTATTTTGGTTATGTTGGCAATTTTCTCGCCGATTACTTCAACTATTTCGATGCCGGTATTGGAAACCAGTGCCACAGGAGCACTTTCCTTTGGAATGATTCAGGTACCTATCAATGCTTTATTCCTGGTATTGTGTGGTTTGTGTACCTCTGTTATGTGGGGTGGTATTTTCAATCTGGCTGTTGAAGGTCTTGGTAAATATGTGGCAGCTGCTTCAGGTATCTTTATGATGATGGTTTGCGGTGGTGGTATCTTCCCGCAGATTCAGAATGCCATTGCAGATGCAACTACTTACATGACTTCTTATTGGATTCCGGCTATCAGCTTCGCCTACTTGTTCTTCTATGCCACTGTAGGTAGCAAGAATGTCAATAAGGACATTCCGGTAGAATAAGATTTCAGCGTAGAAAAATACTTTTGAAATAGAAATATATATGTAAATATGATTTCCTCCGGAAGAAAATTGGCATCCTTGGTGATGTTTGAAAGTTTTCTTTCGGGGGAAAATAATTATTGTAGCCATGGAAGAAAAAATCAGAAATAAATTTCGGGAATTATTCAATACGACAGGGAATGTTTATACTTCTCCGGGTCGCATTAATTTGATAGGGGAACATACCGATTATAATGGAGGATTTGTTTTCCCCGGAGCCATAGATAAAGGGATGATTGCGGAAATCAAGCCGAACGGAACCGGAGTGGTTCGTGCTTTTTCTATTGACCTGAATGATTATGCAGAATTTGGGCTGAGAGAAGAAGATGCCCCGAAAGCAAGTTGGGCCCGTTATATTTTCGGGGTTTGCCGGGAGATTATCAAACGTGGCGGTATGATTCAGGGATTCGATACGACGTTTGCCGGAGATGTGCCTCTGGGTGCCGGAATGTCTTCTTCTGCTGCTTTGGAAAGTACATATGCCTTTGCTCTGAACGATTTATATCAGTTGGGAATAGATAAGTTTGAGTTGGCAAAAATCGGACAGGCTACCGAACATAACTATTGTGGTGTGAACTGTGGCATTATGGATCAGTTTGCCTCTGTGTTCGGAAAAGCGGGGCATCTGATCCGTTTGGATTGTCGTTCATTGGAATATAAGTATTATCCGTTTGATCCGGAAGCCGCAGGTTATAAGTTGGTCTTGCTTGATTCTGTTGTAAAACATGAGTTGGCATCTTCAGCCTATAATAAACGTCGCCAATCTTGTGAACATGTTGTTGAAGCTATTCGTTGCCATCATCCGGAAGTGGAATATTTGCGTGATGCAGATATGAACATGCTGAATGAAGTGAAAGCTGACGTGAGTGCAGAAGATTATATGCGTGCTGAGTATGTGATTGAAGAGATTCAGAGAGTCCTGGACGTTTGCGATGCCTTGGTGAAAGGTGATTATGAAACGGTTGGTGAGAAAATGTACGGTACCCATTATGGCATGAGTAAACTGTATGAAGTAAGCTGCGAAGAACTGGATTATCTGAATGATATCGCTAAGGAATGTGGAGTGACTGGCTCGCGTGTTATGGGTGGTGGCTTTGGCGGATGCACCATCAATCTGGTGAAGAAAGATCTGTATGATGCTTTTGTAAAGAAGGCTTTTGCGGATTATACGGTTAAATTTGGGCATGAACCGAAATTGTATGATGTAGTTATTAGTGACGGAGCTCGCCGCTTGCATTGATAAATCTACAGATTGCAATTAAAAAGATAGGCTATGCCTGTTGCATTTTACCAAGAGGAAGAACGCTTTTATGTGGCTATTGACTGCATTATTCTAGGTTTTAACGGTAAGGATCTGGATGTCTTGCTTTATAAGCGCAAGTTTGAACCTATGAAAGGTTTGTGGTCGTTGATGGGTGGTTTTGTCCGGGCAAACGAAAGCGTAGATGAAGCGGCAGCTCGTGTCTTGGCCGACTGTTCGGGTATCGATCACGTTTACATGGAGCAAGTTGGTGCTTATGGAGAAATTCATCGTGACTTGGGAGAGCGGGTAATTTCTATCGCTTATTATGCTTTGGTGAATATGAATAATTTCAATCCGGATATGTTGGAAGCACACAATGCCCAGTGGGTAAAAGTGAGTGAATTGCCGGAATTGATATTCGACCATGAGCAGATGATTAAGGATGCATTGGCTATCTTGAGAAGGAAAGCTGCTGTTCAGCCTATAGGATTCAAATTACTTCCTGAGCGTTTTACGATGCCGCAGTTGCAGCGTTTGTATGAGCTGATTTATCGGACAACACTTGATAAACGGAATTTCCGGAAAAAGCTTTGTGCGATGGATATTTTGGAAAAGTTGGACGAAAAGGATAAAAGCAGTTCCAAGCGAGGAGCTCATTATTATGTCTTCAATCGGGAAAAATATAATAAACTTCTTCAGCAAGGATATTATTTTTCTTTGTAAATCTCCTATAGAGAGCGTGTGGATTGCATGATGATGCAAGATACACGCTCTTTGCTTTTAAACTGAATTTGAACTTTTCCGGAGAAAAAACTGTTTTAGCAATAGAATTATACGTATTTTTGCAATCGGAAAAAACTTATCAGCAAGATGAACGACATAAAACTAATGAACAAGGCAGCCGATAATATTCGAATTTTGGCTGCATCAATGGTAGAAAAAGCTAAATCCGGACATCCGGGAGGTGCAATGGGCGGAGCAGATTTTGTAAATGTCTTGTTCTCGGAATTTCTGGTATATGATCCTGAAAATCCGACATGGGAAGGCAGAGACCGCTTTTTCCTCGATCCTGGGCACATGTCACCGATGCTTTATTCTGTTCTTGCGTTGGCCGGTAAATTTACGATGGATGAGTTGGCCGATTTTCGCCAGTGGGGTAGCGTAACGCCCGGACATCCGGAGGTAAATGTCTTGCGCGGTATTGAAAACACATCCGGTCCGTTAGGTCAAGGACATACGTATGCGGTAGGAGCTGCGATTGCCGCCAAGTTCTTAAAGGCTCGTTTGGGGGATGTGATGGGGCAGACTATTTATGCGTATATTTCCGATGGGGGCATTGAGGAGGAAATTTCACAAGGAGCCGGACGCATTGCGGGTACCCTTGGATTGGATAACCTCATAATGTTCTACGATGCAAATAATATCCAGCTTTCCACAACCGTAGAGGAAGTAGATACCGAAAATGTCGCTTTAAAATATGAAGCGTGGGGGTGGAAAGTCATTTCCATAGATGGAAACGATGTAGCTGAAATCCGGGAGGCATTGACGGAGGCCAAGGCTGAAAAGGAACGTCCGACCTTAATTATTGGTCGAACCGTTATGGGTAAAGGAGCGGTCGGAGCCGACCATAGCAGTTATGAAAACAAGGTTTCGACACATGGACAGCCTCTTTCTGCGGCCGGTGCGTCTATGGCGGAAACCATCAAGCATTTGGGAGGTAATCCGGAAGAACCTTTTACGATTTTTCCTGAAGTGAAAGACCTTTATGCTCGCCGGGCGGGGGAACTGAAACAGATCGTTGCCGAGCGTTATGCACAAAAAGCTCAGTGGGCTAAAGAAAATCCGGAAAAAGCAGCCAAGATGGAACGTTGGTTTGCAAATGAAATTCCTGCCATTGATTGGTCGAAAGTCGAGTTGAAGGCAAATTGCGCTACGCGTGCTGCTTCGGCTTCGGCTTTAAGTGTCTTGGCTGAACAAGTTGAAAATATGATTTGTGCATCGGCTGACTTGTCAAATTCTGATAAAACCGATGGATTCTTGAAGAAAACTCATGCCTTTACGAAGGGTGATTTCAGTGGCGCTTTCTTCCAGGCTGGTGTGGCTGAGTTGACCATGGCTTGTGTTTGCATTGGAATGGCCTTGCATGGAGGGGTTATTGCGGCATGCGGTACTTTCTTCGTATTTTCCGATTACATGAAACCTGCCATTCGTATGGCTGCCTTGATGCAGTTGCCCGTGAAGTTTATTTGGACGCACGATGCTTTCCGTGTAGGGGAAGACGGACCGACTCACGAGCCGGTGGAACAGGAAGCACAGATCCGTTTGATGGAAAAACTGAAAAACCATCAGGGACAAAACTCGATGCTGGTGTTGAGACCGGCCGATGCCAAGGAGACGGTTGTCGCTTGGAAGATGGCTATGGAGAATAAGACGACTCCTACCGGTTTGATCCTTTCTCGTCAGAATATTACGGAACTGCCTGCCGTTTCCGATCGTTATGCGGAAGCATTGCAAGCTCAAAAAGGGGCTTATATCGTAAGTGAGGATGTTGATCCGCAAGTTATTCTTGTAGCTTCGGGTTCTGAAGTCTCGACCTTGTTTGAGGGGGCAGCCTTGTTGCGGGCTGATGGCATCCGTTTGCGGATCGTTTCAGTGCCTTCCGAAGGTTTGTTCCGTAGCCAGAGCAAGGAATATCAGGAATCGGTTATTCCTGCAGGAAGTAAAATTTTCGGTCTGACTGCTGGTCTTCCGGTAAATCTGCAGGGACTGGTGGGTGCAAATGGCCGGATTTGGGGACTTGAATCGTTTGGTTTCTCAGCTCCTTACAAGGTCCTGGATGAGAAATTAGGTTTTACGGGACAGAATGTCTATAAACAGGTAAAAGAATTGTTGGCAGAATAAGAGAAGAACTTCATAATCGTTATTTCATGATGAAGATAGGTTTGTGTAGCGACCATGCTGGTTTTGAGCTGAAGCAATATATCGAAAAGTTATTGAAGGAAAGAGGATTGGAATATTGCGATTTTGGAACGAATTCTTCCGAAAGTTGCGATTATCCGGATTATGCTCATCCGTTGGCTGTAGCCGTAGAAAAAGGAGAGGTTTATCCCGGTATTGCTGTTTGCGGTACGGGAAATGGTATTTGCATGACATTAAACAAACACCAGGGTGTTCGTGCTGCACTGTGCTGGAATGAGGAAATTGCCCGTTTGTGCCGAGCTCACAACGATGCAAACGTACTGGTTCTTCCGGGGCGTTTTATTTCAACGGATGAAGCTCTCCGTGTTATTGATATTTTCTTGAATACTCCGTTTGAGGGCGGAAGACATCTGAGACGTATTCAAAAGATTCCGATTTCCTGATTCAGGAATTAGAAGAGATAGCGGACGGTTGTCCAACCTGTTATTGGAAAAGGTTGGACAACCGTTTTTTATTTTCTGTTGAGGATAGACCACGTTATTCATAATTTTGTACAAATGCTTTTTTCTTATAGAAATTATTAGTTACTTTACGGATTGAAATAATTTGCCCGAATAATTTTTTATTGAAAGCAGGGGTAGATTGATTGGCAGAGAAAAAAGAAAAAATAATATATAATGATCAAAAAATGGAATTATCAACCTCCTTCACAAGACGTATTGAATCAACGAGACAAGTTGGTTTACGAGATGGGCCTCAATCCCATAATCGCTTTGCTCCTTGTACAACGGGGGTTAACTTCGGCTGGAGAGATAAAGAAATTCTTTAAGCCGAGCCTTAACAATTTGCACGATCCGTTTCTCATGCAGGATATGGAGAAGGCTGTTCGTCGTTTGAACAAGGCCTTGGGGAATAAAGAGCGGATTTTGATTTATGGGGATTATGATGTAGATGGGACAACCGCTGTTTCTTTGGTGTATAAATATCTGCGTCCGTATTCCTCGAATTTGGACTATTACATTCCCGATCGTTACGACGAAGGGTCTGGTATCTCTTACAAAGGCATAAAATATGCTGAAGAACATGGCGTTACTTTGGTAATCGCGCTGGATTGCGGCATTAAGGCAATAGAAAAAATCGATTATGCGAAGCAAAAGGGCATTGATTTTATTATTTGTGATCATCATATGCCCGATGAGGTGTTGCCTAATGCGGTAGCTGTTCTTGATCCTAAGCGGACCGATTCGAATTATCCCTACGAGCATCTGTCTGGGTGTGGAGTCGGTTTTAAATTCATGCAGGCTTTTGGAATCAACAATCATTTTCCTTTTTCGGATATAGAAAAGCTTTTGGAACTTACGGCAGTCAGCATTGCGTCCGATATTGTTCCGATTACGGGAGAAAACCGTATTCTTGCTTATTATGGACTGAAGCAAATCAACAGCAGTCCGAGTATGGGATTGAAGGGGGTCATCGATATCTGCGGTTTGAGCGGCAAGGAAATCACCATTAGCGATATTGTGTTCAAGATTGGTCCTCGGCTGAATGCCTCCGGCCGGATGATGAACGGGAAAGAAGCTGTCGATTTGTTGTTGGCCAAAGACCAGGCTGTTGTTCGAGAAAAGAGCGAAAGCATTAACCAGTATAACGAAGAAAGACGCGAATTGGACAAGAAAATTACGGAAGAAGCCAATGAAGTGATTCATTCTATTCCGAATATCAAAGATCAAAAAGCCATTGTTGTCTATAACCCGAAATGGCACAAGGGGGTCATAGGTATTGTCGCTTCGCGCCTGACGGAGAAATATTACCGTCCGGCTGTCGTGCTGACAAAATCATCGGAATTGCTGACGGGTTCGGCCCGTTCCATTGCGGGTTTTGATATTTATAAGGCGATTGAAGGTTGTCGGGATTTGCTGGAGAATTTTGGAGGCCATACCTATGCCGTTGGTCTGTCGTTGAAGGAAGAAAATCTGGATGCTTTTATGAAACGCTTTCAGGAATTGGCTGCCGAGGAGATTTCGCCAGACCAGATGATGCCGCAGATCGACATTGACGCCATCATCGACTTGAAAGATATCAACAGCAAGTTCATGAATGATCTGAAGAAGATGAGTCCCTTTGGTCCGAACAACCAGAAGCCGATATTCTGCACCTATGATGTCAAAGATTACGGTACGAGCAAATTGGTTGGGCATAATCAGGAACATATCAAGCTGGAAATTATCGATGGCAAGTCGGCAGCTTCTCCCATACACGGCATTGCTTTCGGAATGGCCCGTTATTATGCTCACATCAAACAGATGTATCCTTTCAATATTTGTTATACGATAGAGGAGAATACCTATAATGGAAACACCTCCCTGCAATTGCTTATCAAAGACATTAAGACGGGAAATGAGGTATGATGTCGCCGCAATCGCCTGATATTTATCATCAGATATTGTTGCAATACTGGGGATATTCGTCGTTCCGCCCTTTGCAGGAAGAAATCATTCATTCTGTTTGTGACGGGAAAGATACCCTGGGGTTGATGCCTACCGGAGGAGGAAAATCCATCACTTTTCAGGTGCCGGCGTTGGTTATGTCCGGTCTGTGCGTGGTGGTTACTCCGCTTATCGCTTTGATGAAAGACCAGGTAGATAATCTCCGTCGTTTGGGAATCAAGGCGACGGCGGTTCATTCCGGAATGACGCGCGAAGAGATTATCCTCCAATTGGAAAATTGCATATTCGGTGAATATAAGTTCTTGTATGTCTCTCCGGAACGTCTTTCCACGGAACTGTTTCAATCCAAGCTGCAAGCCATGAACGTCTGTTTGCTTGCAGTCGATGAAAGCCATTGTATCT
Organism: uncultured Parabacteroides sp.; assembly: GCA_944326775.1. Lineage (GTDB taxonomy): Bacteria > Bacteroidota > Bacteroidia > Bacteroidales > Tannerellaceae > Parabacteroides. The sequence goes on along the minus strand of CALVFH010000007.1, from coordinate 20,814 downwards.
CGCAATGGGGTTATGATTTCCGTCCTTCTTATATGGCCATCGCGGATATTCGGAAATTACTTCCCCATGTACCGGTTTTGGCTTTGACGGCGACCGCCACACCGGAAGTCGTGGAGGATATTCAGGAGAAATTGCATTTCCGTACGAAAAATGTTTTCCGGAAAAGCTTTTCCCGTCCGAATCTGGCCTATGTGGTCCGTCATGCCGAGGATAAACTCCAGATGCTTGAACATATTTTGACGCGTGTTCCCGGTTCCGTGGTGGTCTATGTCCGTAATCGCAAGAAAACAAAGGAAATCGCTGAATTCTTGCGTCAGAAAGGTTTCCCGGCCGATTATTTCCATGCAGGACTGGATTATGAAGTGAAGACACAGCGTCAGAACCGGTGGAAAAACGGGGAATGTCGCATCATCGTTGCCACGAACGCTTTCGGAATGGGAATTGACAAGCCTGATGTCCGTTTGGTCGTCCATCTGGATATGCCTGCTTCGCTGGAAGAATATTATCAGGAAGCCGGACGCGCCGGTCGTGACGGCTTGAAGGCCTATGCCGTCGTGATTTGCGCAGGTAGCGACGAGAAACGCCTGAAAAAACATTTCGCAGACGAATTTCCCGATAAGGATTTCATTCGCCGCGTCTATGAAGCCTTGGGAAACTATTTCCAGATTGCGGTCGGCTTTGGTCAGGACACGGCCCACGATTTTGAAATCGAAAAATTTTGTTCCGCTTTCCATTTCTCCATCCAGCAGACCCATTATGCGCTGAAGTTGCTCGACCTCTCCGGTTACTTCGACTATGTGGAGGAAAACGACAGCTCCTCGCGCCTGATGTTTACGGTTACCCGCGATGAATTATATCGCTATCTCAACCAGGATCCCGTTATCGACACCGTTTTGCAGACCATCTTCCGCTCTTATACGGGGTTGTTTGCCGATTATGTGTTTATTAGTGAAAGCACCATAGCTTCCCGTTCCGGCCTTACACAGCAGGAAGTCTATCAGACGCTCGTCAATCTCTCGAAATACCATATCCTGCGGTATATTCCGGAAAAGAAAACCCCGTTGATCATCTATCGTCGGATCCGCGTGGAAAAACAGTACGTCCGCCTCACTCCCGAAGCGTATGAGATGCGTAAGGAGCGGTTGGGAAAGCGTTTGGAGAAAGTATTGGAATATCTCAACGATACTGACGTCTGTCGTGCCCGTCTGTTGTTGTCTTACTTCGGCGAAGAAGCGGAATCCGACTGCGGAACCTGCGATGTCTGTCTGTCCCGACGGAGAACGCCCCTTATGGAAACCGATTTCCAGCAAATCAAAACGCAATTATTGGCCGAACTGACCGACGAACCTTTGTTGCCGGCCGATTTCATCCTCCGTCATAATCTCGACCAGGCGAAAACCTTCCGAGTCATCCGTTTTCTGGCTGATGAAGGGACAATTTGTATTGAAAACGGCAGAATAAAACGGAATTCTGTTTCGTTGTAAGCCGAAAAAAAGTATATTTGTCGTGCAAAACGTGTGTGCAATATCAATTTGCCTTCAAACTTCATTAAAAAATAAAGAATTATCATATCATGAAAGACCGGAAACTTACCTCTGCGGGTCATCCCGGAGGACTTTACTTGCTTTTCGTTACCGAAATGTGGGAGCGATTCAGCTATTACGGCATGCGGGCGCTTTTCATGCTTTACATGACGCAAGCCTTGCTTCTCGATAAGGAATTTTCATCTGAAATCTATGGAAGTTACACGGGATTGGTTTATTTGACGCCCCTGATAGGCGGATATGTCGCCGACCGTTACTGGGGAAACCGCCGTTCCATCCTTTGGGGCGCGTTGATGATGGCTGCCGGACAGTTCCTGATGTTTCTCAGCGCATGTTATTTCCAGCAAGTGGCTCTCGCAAAGTGGTTGATGTTTGCCGGCCTGGGGATTCTGATCTTGGGAAACGGATTCTTCAAGCCGAATATTTCCACAATGGTAGGCGACCTCTACGCGCCCGGCGACAAGCGGAAAGATTCGGCCTTCACCGTCTTCTACATGGGCGTCAATGTCGGTGCGACAATCGCGCCGCTTTGGTGCGGTCTCGTCGGGAATACCGGGCACCCCGAAGATTTCAAATGGGGATTTTTGTCGGCGTGTGTCGGAATGTTAATCGGCGCCCTTGTGTTCCAATTATGTAAAAACAAGTATTTAGTTACTCCCGAAGGGAAAGCCGTAGGTATGCCGCCCGAAGCGAAGCCTCAGAAAAGCGAAGAACAGGTTCGCAGCAAGCGCCTGTTCCTTGTTATGGCACTCGCGACCGTTATACTTGCCGTGCTTTTCGTTGTTGGCGGGGCTGATTGGATTGGCGCGTTCATTTATGCCACGATTATTACCGTGCCTTTGTCCATTCTCGCCGACCGTTCGCTGACTGGTCAGGAACGGAAACAGATCGGCATCATATTTATTCTGGCTTTCTTTGTCATTTTCTTCTGGGCGGCTTATGAACAGGCGGGAGCTTCGCTCACTTTCTTTGCCGACGAGCAGACTGACCGTCATATCGGTAACTGGGAGATGCCTGCGTCTTATTTCCAGTCGTTTGCCGCCGTCTTTATCGTTTTGCTCGCTCCGATATTCGCCTCGCTCTGGTCGTTTTTGGGTCGCCATCGTCTGGAACCTTCTTCCCCGCGCAAGCAAGCCATCGGCTTGTTCCTGCTTTCGTTGGGCTACCTGTTGATTTCCTTTGGGGTGAAGGATGTAGGCCCGGGCGTGAAGGTCAGTATGTTTTGGCTGACCAGTTTATATTTCCTGCACACGATGGGCGAGCTCTGCCTCGCGCCGATAGGTCTCTCGTTGGTCTATCGGCTTTCTCCGGCGCGGTTTTCTTCCCTTTTAATGGGCGTATGGTACCTCAGCACGTCTGCCGCAAACAAATTGGCAGGTTTGCTCAGCAGTTACTATCCCGAGGAAGGGGTAGTCAAGTCGTGTTTGGGTTATCAGATCGCTGATTTGCACGATTTCTTCCTCTTGTTTGTTTTTATGAGCGCCTGCGCCGCTGTCGTCTTGTTCTTCCTTTCCGGAAAACTTTCGAAGATGATGGGAGAGGGCTGACGGTTATTCCTTTTCGCGTTCGAGGCGCGACTGTTTCCACGTATAAATCACCCTTTTCCCTGTCAGGAAAGGAGAAACCGTCTTTCGCATCTCTTCATTCAGGTATTGCGGGGTGGAATATTCGGCGGTAAGCGTCGCTGTGTCGGGGCTGAGGCGGTATTCTATCAGGTCCATGTCCAGTGCCGCCTGGGTTTCCTGCCAGGCAACACCGGTTGTATCGGCATCCTGTCGGAAAAAGTCTTCCCGTGTGGGAGGCGTGAAGATTGCCGCCCCGTCGAGGGGTTTCCATTCCGTGGAAAAGAACGCAATGCGGCTGTCCGGTGCCGGACCGGAGAAAGTTGTCACCATGCACACCACGTAGGTGCCGTTTATCAGTGGGAAACGCCGCATTTCGATGCGCGTACGCTCAGTCGATTGCAGCAACAGGTAGTCGTCGGTCAGCTTTTCCAGCGTGGAATAGCCGTTCATGTTGTTCTTCAGCCGGGCTTCCTTCCCGTCTTTGTATAAATCGGTCAAATCTTTACGCCAAGCCTCCTGCAACTGCGGGATATACTGGTCGGGCATCTGGCAAAACAAAGTCTTCATGTCTTGCGCCGCTGCTGAACTGAGGAAGGCGCTGATTATCGCGGAGAAAAGGATTCGTTTCATTGTTATTTCTATTTTCTGCGGGACAAATATACTTAAATTTGCGCGTCATTTTGTTCCCAAATACAAGAATATCATTCCGATTAGCACCAAAAGCAAATCCACCGCTTTGCTCTTCAGGTTTTTTTCGTGGAAGAATAATGCTCCGGCGATGAATGTCACCAGCACGTTGCTGCGTCGGATCATCGAGATGATGGAAATCATCGAGTCTGGAAAACTCAGCGCGTAGAAGTAAATCCAGTCTGCCAGGCAGATGAAAACGGAAATGAAGATGATGTTCCAGCGCCAGACGAACGGCGTAGTCTGTTTCCGCTTCGGAAACCACAGGAAAACGAGGATGAAAAGCATCATCGCGCACTGGTAGAGGTTGAACCACACCTGCACGGTCATCACGTCGAGCCCCTGCATCAGATGTTTGTCGTACAGGCCGCTGCACGTCCCGAGCAAGACCGACAGCACGGTGAGCGCAATCCATTTGTTGTGCGCGAAGTTGATTCCTTCTTTCTTCCCGGACAAAGAGAGCAGGTAAAAAGAGGCTATCGCAAACGCAACACCGATCCATTGGTAGAGGTTCAGTCTTTCGCCGAAAATAAGAAGGGCTCCTAAGAGCGTAAGTACCGGCTGCGTGGCTTTGATGGGGCCGGTGAGCGTCAGCGGAAGATGTTTTAGCGCGAAATAACCGGAAATCCACGAAGATAGGACGATAACCGCCTTGATAAATACGGCTACGTGCGTTTCAAACGGTACCCGCGGCACGTAGAACGGTGTTCCGTCCAACCAATCCGTCCAAAACGACAACGCAATGAAGGGTAGGAAAATCAAACTGCATATCAACGTGTTGCAAAACAAGACCGGAATGACGGCATTGCCGGTCAGCGACATTTTTTTGTTTACTTCATAGCATCCTAAGAGGAATGCCGAGAGGAAAGCCAGAATTAACCACATAAATCTGTCTTGTGCAAGAATAAATGTTCAGGATAAGTCACATCAACGAGGAACAGCGCGTGTCCGGGAACCGACATACCGGCGCGGCCGCGGTCTTTCGCCTCGATTACTTTTCTCAGACCGTCCGGCGTGAGTTTCCCGCGCCCGATTTCGAGCATCGTTCCGACGATTGCCCTCACCATGTTGCGCAAAAAGCGATTTGCCGAGATGGTGAAGACCCACAGCCCGTTTTCCAGCTCCCAGCCGGCTTCCTTGATGAGGCAAAGGTTGGTTTTTGCGTCAGTATGCAGTTTGCTGAAGCTGGTGAAGTCGGTATATTCAAACAGCACGTGGCAAGCCCGGTTCATCGCGTCGAAATCCAGCAACCCCGGGCTCTGGTAGGCAAAATCGAAGTTGAACGGGTCTTTCTGTGTGGAGATATAATATTTGTACGTGCGCGAAACTGCGTCGAAACGTGCATGGGCTTCCGGAACGACGGCTACAATGCGGTTTATTGCAATATCTTTCGGTAAAATTCGGTTCAGCTTGAAAACCAGCTGCTCCAAATCGTCAATCTGCTCCGGAGAATCGAAATGTGCCACCATCAGCCGCGCATGGACACCCGCATCAGTCCTTCCCGCACCAACTACAGGCGTTTCGCGGCGCAGCAACGTCGATAACGCCTTTTCCAGACATTCCTGCACGCTTGTCCCGTTCGGTTGTACCTGCCATCCGCAATAATTCTTTCCGTTATAACTGAGGTAAATAAAATAACGATACATATCAAAAGGAGAAAGTAATCCGGCTGCAAAGGTAACGTCTATTTCCCAATTTCGACGTAAGTAGGCGATAAAAAAGAGGACTACGATTGAACATAAAAAGAGGGTGTGTCAATACACACCCTCTCATTATAAATAGAGAACACACCCTATTATTTACTGGAATAAGAAATTATTGATCGCTATATCCCGGATTGTTCGGAGCCAAATTCGGGTTACGCTGGATTTCGTTTACTGACAACGGCCAGAGCAAGTCGCTTTCCTTGATTTGGAAGCCTGATGCGTTTGTTGCACCTACCAAATCAACCCATGTAACTTGACCCTTCGTCGTTTCAGAGATGTTCGGGAACTTGCCTACGCGAACGCAGAGATCCCACATCTTGAATTCCAGAGGCATTTCACGCAGACGCTCGTTCCAGCATTCCTGGATGAAAGCGTCCTTGCCCATACCCTGCAACTGCGCAGTCAGTTCGGCAACTGTACCCAAGTTAGCACGAGACTTGATTTGAGCCAGATAACCGGCAGCTTCTGCGGTTACACCTTGAGACTGGGCGATACATTCAGCAGCGTCCAAGAGAGCTTCTGCATAACGGTAGATGTTCCAGTCTTTCGTACCACGACCTGTATTCAAGATAGCTTCTTCGTCGTAGTAGTACCAGCAGCAAGCATTGCCACCCACTGAGTTCCAAACCTTACCCGTATTCGGGTTCGTATATGTCCAGTGGAAGAACTGGTTCGGCTGAACGCGCAAGTCGTTTTCAGTGTAAACATTCAAATAACGAGTCAACGGGCCATGTACACGCTGGCTGATAGCGTATGTACCGAACAAACCATTAGAAGAAGCATCGCCATCGAATGCGTAAGTCGGCAACCAGTTACTCGGGCTTACTTCGTTGTTGTGTTCGTAAGCATAGATAACTTCGTTCAAGTCATCCTGTGAACGCAATTGGTTGTAAGCACTGTTCATTGCCAAGTCGCCATTCTGTGTCAAGCTATGGCCAGAATTAACGACAGTACGTACTACTTCGGCAGCTTCTGCATATTTATGCTGATACATATAAACATCAGTCAAAGTCATGGCAGCGACGTGTTTAGTGATGCGATGTGCGTTAGCAGCAAATGTAGCATCCGGCAAAACATTCATTGCGTCTTTCAAATCGGCTTCGATTTGTGCATAGATAGTAGCAGCTTCTGTACGCGGCAATTCCATGTTTTCAGCAAGTTCATACGGTTCTGTATAGAACGGAACAGCGCCGAATGTCTTTACCAACAAGAAATAATCGAATGCACGGAAGAACTTAGCTTCAGCCGTTAACGTGTTGGCTGTCGCTTCGTCCATGGGGACAGAACCAATGTGAGCGATGACACCATTTGCCACATTGATACCACGATAACAATTATCCCAAACACCATCCATCTTGGAAGCCAACTGCATAGTGTTTTCCTGACGGCTCAATTCTCTGGTATATTTGCAGACAATTTCTTGTCCTTCATACGAGTTAGAGAAATAACCAGTCAATTCTTCCTGAATAGACATGAACGGACCTGTATAGGCACTACCAAAATCCACGAAACTATTGATAGCACCTGTACGGTACAGATAGTTTACATTTGATTCCATCTGAGCTTGTGTCTGGTAGTAAGCCACGTCGGTCAATTCAGAACGCGGCTCTTCATCCAAGAAACTATTGCAAGCCGTAAAGCTCATTAATCCGGCACAAGCAACTGCGATTGTTAGTATCTTTTTCATCTTTCAATTGTCTTTTTAAATGAGATTAAATTAGAATGTTACATTAACACCGAATGTAAATGTTCTTGCTCTCGGGTAAGAGAAGAAGGTCATGTTCTGACCGAACTGTGCACTTGAAGTTGTACCACTTGAAGAGCTAGATTCAGATGAACTTTCCGGATCGTAACCCAAGAAGTCTTTTGCAACAATCTGGAACAAGTTGTTACCACTTACATAGAGGCGCAAACCTTTCAAACCAATCTTTTCGATTACACTTGAATCGAAAGTATAACCCAACTGAAGCATATTCAAGCGGAGGTAAGAACCGTTGCAAACCCACTGAGAGTCGGTTGTCGTATCACCACCACCGTGAGGTGAGTCGTAAGCCAAGAAGATGGCCTGTTCCATTGTGCCCGGATTCGTACCGTTATAAGCATCATACAAGATGTTGCTCAAACCGTTAGTCATACCGAAGCGGTCGTATGTAGAGTGCATGAAACGCTGCAAAGTTTCTACGCCCCATACAAACTGGAAGTCCACTGTCAAATCAAATCCTTTATAAGAGAAGTTGTTGATCCAGCTACCAGTCCAGTCAGGCAAACCTTTACCGATGATTTCGCGAGATTCAGAACGGTTCGGACGACCGATCTGGTTCTTTTCGCACTTGCCTGCTTCATAATCTTCTTCAGTCCAGATACCGTTACGAACCAAACCGTAGAAGCTACCCATACTTTCACCTACGCGGAGGATAGAACCACCACCTACCCAGTCGTACAGATAGATATCAGCGTCAGTTTCACCTAATTTCAAAATCTTGTTCTTGTTGTAGTTCAAGTTCAACGTAGAATTCCAAGTGAATTCACCTTGTACAGGCGTACCATTTACCATGATATCTACACCTTGGTTACGAACAGAACCGATGTTCTTGAAGATAGTGCTGAAACCAGTAGAGTGAGGAACCGGGCAGTCGAGCAACAAGTCGGTAGTCTTCTTGTTATAGTAAGAAACGTCGAAGTTCAAACGGTTCTGGAACAAACCTAAGTTGATACCCACGTCGAACTGACCTGTCTTTTCCCACTTCAAATCCGGATTCGGCATTGTTGATAAGTAAGTATAAGGAGCACGGTTACCATTCAACAGCAACGTACCAGATGAAATTCTACCCAAAGATTCATACGGGTCGATTTCCGAGTTACCAGTCAAACCGTAGCTGGTGTGGAGCTTCAATGTGCTGATGTATTTGTTGTCCTTCAACCAATCTTCCTGAGACATATTCCATGCCAAACCTGCAGATGGGAAGAATGCATACTTGTTGTTATCACCGAACTTAGAAGAACCATCGACACGGCCTGTAACGGTTGCAGAGTAACGATCCTTATAAGTATAAGCCAAACGCAAGAAGTAAGAGTTCATCGCCCAGCGGTTCCAAGAAGATTCCGGAGAACTCGGCGTTGTACCAGCCTGCATATAGTTGTCTTCGAAGAAGTCATCAGAGAAACCTTCCGTACGAGATTTATTAGTACGATAAGTTCTTTCCTGCCAAGAGAGACCGGCCATTGCGTTGATACGGTGGTCTTCCAATGTCTTGTTATAGGTCAAGTAAGTTTCTTCCTGCCAATACATTGTCTGCCAGTTCTGGAACTCAGCCCAACCATTAGGCATTGAGATGTTGTTCAAACCGATAGAAGAATAACCACGATAGTCGATATTGTGGAAGTCCATACCGAACTGGGTCTTCAAATCCAAACCTTCGAGCAAGTGGAATGTGAAGGCGGCGTTACCGAAGATCTGCGTGTTGTAACGCATACGCTTCTGTTCGTTCAAGATGAATACCGGGTTAGACATACCTTCCAAGTTGAAACCACTCAATGTCGGAGAAGTAGATGTCGTGAAATTCGTTGTACCCGGCTCGTACACTGGCAACCAAGGCAACATTTCGATCATCGTACGACGAGCTTCCTGTCCACCACCGTCTTCAGGAGTGTAACGGCCCCAAGTGTGGTTTACCAAAACGTTTACAGAAGTAGATAACCATTTCGTCGGATCGGCATCATAAGCCACCTTCGCATTGATACGTTTGTTATACGTATTTAATACGATACCCTGCTGGTCGGTAAAGTTCAAGAACGCACCCATCGAAGAGTTCTTGCCGGCCTGCTGGATGTTGATCTGGTGGTTGTGTGAAACGGCGTTGCGAGTAGCTTCGTCCTGCCAATCGGTATCATACAAAGCATTACCGTTGGCATCGAAATAAGTAGGATCAGTAAACCAGTCTGCACGATTCAACGACCAGTTTGTTCCTAACCATTTGTTTTCATTTGCCAAACCGGTCATAAAGGCGGTTTGCCATTCTTCAGAGTTCATCGTATCCATCTTGCGAGCCATTGTGCTCAAAGAAACAGAACCCTGATAGCTGACAGTTATACCTTCACCATCTTTCTTACCACGTTTGGTTGTTACCATGATGACACCGTTTGCACCACGGGCACCGTAGATAGCGGCTGCAGAAGCATCCTTCAATACTTCCATAGACTCGATATCATTCGGGTTTACCAAGTCGAAGTTTTCCATTACCACACCATCGACTACATACAACGGGTTAGAAGAAGAGTTGATGGTTGCAATACCACGGATGATTACACGGTTTGAATAAGCACCCGGCTGGCTGGAGTTAGAGAAGATGTTCACACCGGAAACTTTACCACGCAAGTTGTCCAATGCACTAAAGCTCTGTTGCTTTGTCAATTCGTCACCTTTAGCGGTAGCGATAGAACCTGTAACGTCTGACTTACGCATCGTACCGTAACCAACGACTACGACTTCATCCAAAGCCTGAGTGTCTTCCGCTAATGTCAGATTGATTTTTGTCTGATTTCCAACGGTAATCTCTTGTGTTACATAACCAATGTAAGAGATTTCCAAAACATCTTTAGGAGAAACTTCCAGAGAGAAATTACCGTCAATATCTGTAATTGTACCTGTTGTTGTACCTTTTACCAAGACATTGGCACCAATCACCGGAATGCCGGCTGCATCCACGATTGTACCTGTGACGATTTTTGTCTGTTGCGTTTCTTGAATAGACAAGTTGTCATTTCCATTTGTCTCAACTCCAGTAGCGTTTACCGGAACTGCAAAAGCAGTGAAGGCTGTCGCCAATAGGAGAGACGAAATTTTCATGGAATTTCGAAAATTCGGTTCTTTTTTCATGTTCTCACTATTTTATGTTGATACTAAGAATTTATGTCCTTTTATTAAAAGCTATTACTTCTCATCTTGTATTAGATGTCAGATCAGCTTTATGTGTTTCTTGTTTGTCTCGCTGTCTATCTCCGACAGTTGGAAAAAAGACATAGTTTTCGCAAGACTAAGTCTTTTTCCGTTGCAAATGTAACCAAAATTTCATTACTCCTTCTTTTTTTGAAAAAAATTTTTACCGCATTTCCCGTGGTTTTTTATTTTTTCTTCACCATAATGTTGATTTTTAGATATCAAAACCTCCAAACTTAATAATCTACAACTAAAATAAAGAACACAAAGTGCGTTGAAGTGTTAAAATGAAGGAAGATTGAAATATTTTTGCCTAATCTGTTTTTCCAATTTTTTCTCTCCCAAGCACCCCCCCCTTTCACATTATATAAAACAGACTTAGTCTTGCGAAAACTACGCTTTTTCGGTCCTAAATCTGCTTACACAAGCGAGGAACAGGAAACACAATGCTGAACCGCCAGGAATCTAATATTCGAGGCAGGGAAAAAGTAAGACATAAATTCTTAGTATCAACATAAAATAGTGAGAACATGAAAAAAGAACCGAATTTTCGAAATTCCATGAAAATTTCGTCTCTCCTATTGGCGACAGCCTTCACTGCTTTTGCAGTTCCGGTAAACGCTACTGGAGTTGAGACAAATGGAAATGACAACTTGTCTATTCAAGAAACGCAACAGACAAAAACCGTCACAGGTACGGTCGTTGATGCCGCTGGTATTCCGGTTATCGGAGCTAACATTCTGGTGAAAGGTACAACGACAGGTACAATTACAGACATCGACGGTAATTTTACCCTTGAAGTTTCTCCCACTGATGTTTTGGAGATTTCTTACATCGGTTACCTCACTCAAGAAATCACCGTAGGTAACCAATCTCAATTCAATGTTACTTTAGCAGAAGACACACAGGCTTTGGACGAAGTCGTAGTCGTTGGTTACGGTACGATGCGTAAGTCAGACGTTACGGGTTCTATCTCTACCGCCAAAGGTTCAGATTTGTTGAAGGCCCAGAACTTTAGTGCGCTTGATAACTTGCGTGGTAAAGCTGCTGGTGTGAACATTTTCTCTAACTCCAGCCAGCCGGGTGCTTATGGTAGCCGCGTTGTGATTCGTGGTCAGGCTACTATCAATGCATCATCCGACCCGTTGTATGTAGTCGATGGTGTGGTAATGGAAAACTTCTATTTGATGAACCCGAATGATATCGAGTCTATGGAAGTATTGAAGGATGCTTCTGCAACCGCTATCTACGGTGCCCGTGGTGCAAACGGTGTCATCATGGTAACAACCAAACGTGGTAACAAGGAAGAAGGTATCCGCGTAAGTTACGATGGTTCTGTCAGCGTAGCTCACCGTTCCCGCATGATGGATGCAATGACCGCTCAGGAATGGTGCGACGCCTTCATGACAGGTTTGGAGAATGAAAACAAATGGGGCGGATACAACTGGAATTTGGATCGCAGCTATTGGTTCTCTGATAGCCGTTTCTTCGATTCAGAAGGAAATCCGTTGTATGACACAAACTGGCAGGACGAAGCTATGCGCGTAGCCATATCTCACAACCACCAGTTGAGTATCCAGCAGGGCGGAAAGAAATCCTCTATGGGTGCTTTCTTGAACTTTACGGATCAGCAAGGTATCTTGCGCAATACGTATTCAAAACGTTTGAATGCCAAGATTGCTTATGATGCAGATCCGTTGAAATGGTTATCTACATCAGTAAACTTGTCTGTCAACCATACTTGGGGTAACTCAACAACAGAAGCCGGCGGTTCTCAGGATGCCCGTCGTACCATGATTGAAATGTTGCCTTGGTTGCCGGTTACTTACGATGGAGTTTATACGACTTCCAACACGCCGAATGTTCCGATGGACTTCGAAGCTATGTCTAACCCGGTTCACATTCTGGAAACTCAGAAAAACAAAAACTTCAACACCAAGATCTTCGGTAATGCCGCTTTGACATTCCATATCATTGACGGTTTGGATTTGAAGACTCAGTTCGGTATCGATGCTACGTTGCACAACAACCAGTCTTATACCCCGAGTGATTTGGTAAACTTAGGTTACGACCAGCAAGGTGTAGCTTCCCGTTATAATTCAAGCACACTGTATTGGCAGGAAGAAACCTACTTGACCTACAACAAGACTTGGAACGACCACCGCTTGAATGCTATGGCCGGTTTGTCTTGGCAGGCTCGTACATACGATTATTCTTATATGTACACCAAGACATTCTCCGACGACTTCTATCAGGACTTCAACATGGGTGCCGGTACTGTACCTGATCCCCCAACGACTTTGTGGGAACGCTGGGCAATGAACTCTTACTTCTTGCGTTTCGCTTATACCTATAAAGATCGTTACTCTGCAACGGTAACAGCCCGTGTCGATGGTTCTTCAAAATTCGGTGATAACAATAAATACGCCTTCTTCCCATCTGCCGGTTTGGCATGGAATATCACTCAGGAAGATTTCATGAAGGATGTGGAAGCGATCAGCAACTTGAAGCTTCATACCAGCTACGGTATGACCGGTAACTCTGAAATCGGTGTTTACCAGTCTCTGTCTCGCGTATCTGACGGTACATTGCTGTTGAACGGTACACGTGCTCCTTATGCTTACCTGAGCACAATGGCCAACCCGGATCTGAAATGGGAAAAGACAGGTCAGTTCGATATAGGTTTCGACTTGGGCTTGTTCAACAACCGCGTTGCCTTGGAAGCATCTTACTATAACAAGAAGACTACCGACTTGTTGCTGGATGCTCCGGTTCCTTACTCAACAGGTTTTACTTCCATCTATCGTAACATCGGTTCTATCCGCAACCAAGGTTTGGACTTGATGCTTACTACCCGCAATATCGAAACGAAAGATTTCTCTTGGACAACCACCATCAATGCCAACTTCAACAAGAACAAGATCCTTCATTTGGGTGAAAACGATGAGGATATCTTGATGAACGAATGGGTGAGCGGTGCTTCTATCCTCCGAGTAGGCGAAAGCGTTGGTAGCTTCTATGGATATCGCCGCGAGGGTATTTATACGGTAGAAGACTATGAAAACGGAGATTGCGCACAGAATCAGATCGGTCGTCCGAAACGTTCTGCTGAACGCGAAATCATCGGTAAAGGTGTGCCCGATTGGACAGGTTCTATGATCAACACCTTGCGTTGGAAGAACTGGGACTTCACGTTGGATTTGCAGTTTGTTGCCGGCGTTCAGACTTTGCAGCAATACTATCACTCAACGATGGACCGCTTCGGTATGACAAACGGTTTGTCTTATATCTTAAGTGATGCTTACGACGGAACAGGCGACGGCGGTATGCAACCGGCTATCTGGTTGTTCAACGGTGGACATGCCGGACAGGATACCATGACCGACTCTTACTGGGTTGCCAACGGTTCTTACCTGCGTGCAAACTTGATCCAGTTAGGTTATACCTTTGATTCCGACCAGTTGAAGAAGACTCCGTTCAGCAGCCTGCGTATCTATTTCAACGTAAACAACGCATTCTGTATTACGGCGAAAGACTTCCACGGATATGATCCGGAATCTACCTCTCAGATTGATAGCAACAACGGTCAGACTTCAGCCGCCCAGTTCGGTCAGAACATGACCTTCTTCTCTTATCCGAGAGCAAGAACCTTTACGTTGGGTGTGAATGTAGCATTTTAATTAATTCTTAAAACGACAAACAGCAATGAAAAAAATATTAACTATCGCAGTCTTAGGTGCGACTTTAGCAGGATTTACTGCGTGCGACAGCTTTTTGGATGAAGAGCCGCGTTCTGAAATGACATCGGTTGCGTTCAATCAGACAGCTGCCCAGATGATAGGTCAGGTGAATTACCTATATCGCAATGGTGTACCTGACAAAATTGGTAACAACACAGGCGCATATCGTATTTCAAGTGCTTCCGTAACCTGTATGCCTTTAGGTTACTTCACCAGCGAATTTGAAGGACAGGAATCAGATTACCAATACGCCCGTTTACTGACAAGACAATCTCATACACAATCTACGTGTACATATCAGACAGATGACGTATGGGAAACTTGTTACAAAGCCATCAATATCGCCAACAGCGTTTTGAAATATATCGACGGCATCGATATGACGAATCAGGCTCAATACAAGGCTGAAGCTCAGTTCTTCCGTGCATGGAACTACTTCTATTTGGTAAAGATGTTCGGTGATGTGCCTTTGCATACGGAACCGACGGAAGGTGAAGTTACCTATCCGGAACGTACATCGGCCGAGACGATTTACACAAGCGTAATCATTCCGGATCTGACTGCCGCTGTCGAAAACCTTCCGGCTTCTACCTTTGCTGGCAATAGCCATCGTGTGACGAAAGCCGCAGCCCAAATGGTTTTGGCAAATGTCTATATGATGCGTGGCGATTATGCCAACGCAGCCACTCAGCTCCGCGACATCATCAGCAGCGGTCTTTTCTCGCTGACTACGAACGATGATTTGGCTCTGAACAGTGCCTACAACAAATTGCGTGAGAACGATGACCTGCCGGAAGTAATTTATGCGTATGAATATGATGGCGCCATTTCCAACACCGGTAACTTACCAACCCACGCGTTCAACCAGGCTTCAGGTCCTTTGTTCGACACGTATTCTTTGTGGGTAAATGTTTACGGTGTCAGCAACCGCTTCATGAACATCTACGATGAAGATGATTTGCGTGCGCAACCCAATCAGTTCTTCCATTGGAGCTATACCAATCCGAATACAGGCCAGTCCATCACTTACGAATCGCCTTGCAACTGGTATTGGTATGATGAAACGGCTGTTTTGGAGACGGCACAAGGAACAAAAGACTGGAACTTCTTCCGTTATGCAGAAACCTTGCTGTCTGCTGCTGAATGTATCGCCCAGACTGAAGGCGTAACTGCCGAAGCTGCCGGATATTTGGCACAGGTTAAGGCTCGTGCAAACATGGAAGGTGAAGATGCCGGTACTATCGCAGCTACTTTGCAGGGCATGGGTCAGCAGGCCTTCATCGAAGAATGCTGGAAAGAACGTTTGCGTGAATTCCCGCTTGAGTTCAAGGCTTGGGATGATTGCGTTCGTACCATGAAGTTCCCGAACATCTCAACAACAACTCCGGGTGAAATCACCTTCGTTGATTTGATCGGTGCAACCAACGGTAGCGGTGCAACATTCAAGGAAAGCGACCTTCTCTGGCCGATTCCTATCAATGAAATCCAGCGTAACCCGAATTTGACTCAGAACGACGGATATTCACTCCAATAATTCGAAGTCATAAAAATAGAAAACTGGGAAGTCGCAAGGCTTCCCAGTTTTTTTATGCCCGAAAGTATCGTCTGGCGGATGCCGGGGAGTCGTCGTACCCCTACGATGGGGCATTGCGACCTCGCTTTGTGCCATTGTACCCCTACAATGGCATTTTGCGGCCTCGCTTTGCTCCATCGTACCCCTACAATGGGCCTTTGCGACCTCGCTTTGCCTCATTGTACCCCTACGATGGGGCTTTGCGACCTCGCTTTGCCTCATCGTACCCCTACAATGGCATTTTGCGACCTCGCTTCGTGCCGTCGTACCCCTACAACGACATTTTGCGACCTCGCTTTGTCTTAGCAACGGTGTTTCTAACGCGTTGCGACCTCGCTTTGCCTTAGCAACGGTGTTGCTAAACGCACGGCGACCTCGCAAAGCCTCGGAAACACCTGACAATGGTATTGGGAAGTGCGGCGGCAACATTTTTCATGGGGGAAATTTTCCGCCGGCCTGCGTTTTTTGCGGAATAACGAGTATCTTTGCCTTTGTCGAAAAACATTTAATACCAAAAAGAAGTATGAAGACAAATCTAAGCTCACAAATTACGTTGACGCGTATTCCGCAGAAATACTACCGTCCGGACAATGCGTTTGATTATTCGGTGCTGACTCGTCTGGAGAAGGTTCCGACCACGATTTATGAATCGGTGGAAGAAGGTTCGCTGGCTGTGGCACGCGAAATTGCTGCCCAGATCCGCAAGAAGCAAGACGGGTGGGAGAAATTCGTGCTGGCTTTGCCTGGCGGACGTTCGCCGATGAACATATATAAGGAACTGGTGCGGATGCACAAGGAAGAAGGGCTGAGTTTCCGCAACGTGGTCATTTTCCTGGAATATGAGTTCTATCCGCTGCCCCAGAACGTGTCGGGCATCCTGAGCAACCTGAAGGAAGACTTCCTGAACCATATCGATATTCGTCCGGAAAACATCTATGCGCCCGACGCGACGATGCCGAAGGAAGATATCCTGGCTTTCTGCAACAAATATGAGGAATTGATTTACCAGTTGGGTGGTATCGACTGCATGCTGTTAGGCATCGGGCAGGCCAGCAACGTGATGTTCAACAGCCCGGGGACGATATCCAGCTCGCGCACCCGTCTGGTGCTTCTGGATGCGGCTTCGAAGAAAGAAGCCAGCCGCCGCTTCCCGTCGGTCGAGGGCGTACCTTCGAGCGTGATTACAATGGGTATTTCCAACATGATGAAGGCCAAGTCGGTGATTCTCCTGGCTTGGGGCGACGACAAGGCGGACATTATCGGCAAGACGGTGGAAGGCCCGATTACGGACACGGTTCCTTCTTCTTATTTGCAGACGCACATGAATGCGAAAGTGGTGGTCGATCTGACGGCAGCTTACAGCCTGACGCGCATCAGCCATCCGTGGCTGGTGACAAGTTGCGTATGGGACAAGAAACTGATCCGCCGCGCCATCGTTTGGCTTTGCCAGCTGACGGGAAAGCCTATCCTGAAGCTGACGAACAAGGATTACAGCGAGCATAACCTGGGCGAGCTGCTGGCGCTTTACGGCTCGGCCTACAAGGTGAACATCGAAATCTTCAACGACATCCAGCATACGATTACGGGCTGGCCGGGCGGCAAACCGAATGCCGACGATTCAACTCGTCCCGAACGCGCCCTGCCTTATCCGAAGAAGGTGATTGTTTTCAGTCCGCATCCCGATGACGACGTGATTTCCATGGGAGGAACCCTGCGCCGCCTCTGCGACCAGGACCACGATGTGCATGTGGCCTACGAGACTTCGGGGAATATCGCGGTGGGCGACGACGAAGTGATCCGCTATTGCGAATATTTGCGCGACGTGAGCGACAAGTATATCCCGAACGGCTCGGCAATCAAGGAAAAGGCGGAAGAGATTATCCATTACCTCCGTTACGAGAAAGTAGAAAACGGCGAGCCGGAACGCAAGGATGTTCTCTTCATGAAAGGAACAATCCGCCGGGAAGAGGCACGCCATGCCTGCCGCTATTCGGGCGTGAAAGACGACCATGTCCATTTCCTCGACCTTCCGTTCTACGAGACCGGGCAGGTGAAGAAGAACCCGCTGGGCGAAGCCGACAAAGACATCGTCAAAGCCTTCCTGGAAGAAGTCAAACCGGATGAGATGTTCGTTGCCGGCGATTTGGCCGATCCTCACGGGACGCACAAGGTTTGTCTGGATGCTGTGCTGGCAGCCATCGACGAAGTGAAGGAAGAAGAATGGATGAAGAACTGCCGCGTCTGGATGTACCGCGGAGCCTGGGCGGAATGGGAAATGGACCATGTGGAAATGGCGGTGCCCATCTCTCCGGAAGAGCTCCGGCATAAGCGGAACGCCATCCTGAAGCACCAGTCGCAAGCCGAAAGCGCTCCGTTCCTTGGCGACGACGAGCGTCTGTTCTGGCAGCGTGCGGAAGACCGCAACCGTGCGACGGCCGAGCTGTACCGCCAGTTAGGTCTGGCCTCCTACGAGGCGATGGAAGCCTTCGTGCAGTATATTCCGCTGTAAATAAAGAACAGATTTGATTTTTCTTTCGATATAAAGTACCGGGAAAGCTTTTTTTCCGGTACTTTTGTGTTTTCATAGCGATATGCAGATCCGGATTACATATATAATAGGGGTATTGTGCGGCCTGTTGCTGTCGGCCTGCCATCCGACGAAGTTCGTGGGCGACCACGAATATTTGTTGGACGAGGTGCGGATAGTATCGGACAACGAACAATATAAGCATACTGAATTGCGGGAATATATCCGGCAAAAAGCCAACTTCAAGGTGTTCGGGCTCATGAAGTGGCAGCTGTATGTTTATAGCTGGTCCGGACGGAACGAAAAGAAATGGCTGAACAAGCAGCTGCGGCGAATCGGGGAGCCTCCGGTCATCCTGGATACCAGTCTGGTGCGCCAGTCGGAAGAGGAACTCCAGCGTTTCCTGGTCAACAAAGGTTATATCAATGCAGAAGTCGCCTCGGAAATCGATACCTCCCGTCACAACAAGAAAGCAATCGTAACCTACCGGATCCATTCGAATGAACCCTACCGCATCAGCCATTACGAAATGAATCTGAGTGATGCCCGCATCGACAGCGTCGCCCGTCTGGAGGCCCGCAAACGTTCGAAACTGGCGGAGGCGTTTCACACCCAGAATAACGACCATACTACCCTTGTCTATGAAGGAAATCTTTTCGACCGTGATGTGCTCGATGCCGAACGCCAGCGTATCACCACACTGCTGCGCCGTCACGGCTATTACAACTTCAACCGCGACAATTTGGCTTATATCGCCGACAGCTCGTTCAATCAGAACATCGTGGAACTGGAGATGGTGCTCAAGCCAAACCGTTTTGTCCGTCCGGACAGTACCGTGTGGGAGGAGATTCCGAAACAATACTACATCAAAGACGTTCGCGTGGTAACGGATTACGATCCGTTGTCGCTGGTTGAGCTGGATTCGCTTTTCCTGAATTCGGATACGGTGCAAAGCGGAGACCTCAAGATCATCTACGGGAACCGCAAACATTCGATCCGTCCCGACATCCTGCAGCAGAGCGTCTATATCCGTCCGGGGCAGATGTACAGCGAGCGCAATGTTGAGCAGACGTATTCCTCTTTTGCCCGTTTGCGTGCCCTGAAAAATATCAATGTCCGTTTCGAGGAGCTGGTCGAGAATGATTCGATGAAGCTCGATTGCATGATACTGACCACACCGGCCAAGACGCAAAGTTTCGGTGTGGATTTGGAAGGAACCAACTCGGCGGGCGATTTGGGTTTTGCCTCGAGCTTGAATTATCAGCACAGGAACTTTTTCAGAGGGTCGGAATTGTTTTCGGCGAAAATCCGCGGGGCCTATGAATCGCTGAATTCTTCCGACCAGAACATCGGCAGCTATTGGGAGCTGGGCGCGGAGACCGCCATCACCTTCCCGAGCTTCGTCTTCCCTTTCCTGAGCGAGAACGCCAAGCGGAGGTTCCGCGCCACGACGGAATTCAAGCTGAGCTACAGCTTCCAGACCCGCCCGGAGTATCAGCGGGCCATTCTCTCCGGCGGTTGGAGTTATATCTGGCAGTCGCGAAACAATATGCAGTCGCGCCACGTCTTCAAATTCCTGGATATCGATTTCGTCTCCCTGCCGAAGATTGATACGGATTTCCGGAACAGTTTGCCGGAGACGACGCGCCTCTATAACTTTACCGACCAGTTCGTGATGGGCACGGGTTACATCTATTCGTTCAGCAACGCGACGTCGCAGAACCGTTCGAGGAACACGCATTCCCTCCGCGCCTCGTTCGAGATGGCCGGCAACGTCTTGTATGCCTATTCGAAGCTCGTCGGGAAGAAGAAAAACGCCGACAACCTTTACGAATGCTTCGGGACGCCCTTCAGCCAGTTCGTGAAGGTTGACGTCGATTTCAGCAAGAGCATCGCCATCGACGAGCGGAACCGCGTGGCCTACCGTGTGGGCGTCGGCGTGGGCTATCCGTATGGAAACACGCGGATGCTCCCCTTTGAAAGGAGTTATTTTTCCGGCGGCGCCAACAGCGTGCGCGGCTGGTCGGTGCGCACACTCGGGCCGGGGAGCATGCCGGTCGATAAAAGCCATATTTCCTTTGCCGACCAGGTGGGCGACATCCGTCTCGACCTGAGTGTGGAGTATCGCACCAAGCTGTTCTGGAAATTCGAGATGGCAGCCTATATCGATGCCGGAAACATCTGGAAATTCCACGAAGACGAAAACTATCCGAACGCCAACTTCGATTTCTCGCGCTTCTACAAAGAGATTGCCGTTTCCTACGGCCTGGGCCTGCGCCTGGATTTCGATTTCTTCCTGCTCCGCTTCGATACGGGCCTGAAGGCTTATGATCCGCAGCAGACGGGGCGCGACAAGTGGGCAATCCTCAGTCCGAACTTCAAGGACAACTTCGCCTGGCATTTCGCCGTCGGCTATCCGTTCTAAATTCCCTCGAAAAATATTCGTGCAACTTTACACGGCCCCAGAGCCGCCGGCTCTAGCTCCGTGTAACTTTACACAGCTCAAGATACGCCGTATCTGGCTCCGTGTAACTTT